>JACCZL010000525.1 GCA_013695975.1 Chloroflexota bacterium | reverse complement strand
TGCAAGTTCGATCATTGCAGGGCACCGACGCTGCGCCGTCGGCGATCGGGCGGGTCTACGTCGACCCGCAGGTGGGGACTGGGATGATAATGGTGCGCGCCCTGCCGCCCTTGCCGACCGGACGGGCCTATCAGCTCAGGTGGGTCCGCCCCGATGGCAAGCGGGAGAGCGGAGGTTTGCTCACCTGGACCGACCAGGGCGGCAACGGCTACGGCTTCGTTCAATGCCCAGTGCCGTGCGCCGGCTTCAACGCGATTGGCGTGACCGAGGAGCCGAGCGGCGGGAGCGCTGCGCCGACCGGTCAGCGGCTGCTGGGTGGTTAGCTGCAGGGCTTGGCCTGACCCTCGCCACTCGTGGTGTCGAACGACTGGCCGCACGCGCAGTTCTTGACCGCGTTCGGGTTCTGGACCGTGAATCCGCCGCCCATCAGGGCTTCGACGTAATCGACCTGCGAGCCTTCGAGGTACTGGAGGCTGAACGGATCGACAACGACTTTGACGCCGCTGTGATCGAAGGTCGAATCGTCGTCGGCCCGATCCTCGTCGAGCGACATCCCGTAGGAGAAGCCGGAGCAGCCGCCTGGCGTGACGTAGACCCGCAGCGCGGCGCTGTCGTTGCCCTCTTTTTCGATGATCTTCTTGAGCTGGCTGACCGCGCTCTCGGTCATGGTTAGCATTGCACGTCACCTCCGGTGGAAACCGTCGACTGGATTATACCAGGAGGGGCGTCGACCCGAGCGTCAATGCTGCGCGGCGCTGCTCGCGTCGAGCCACTACACGCAGTTGGCTACAATACGCATGCAGCACGGATGGGGGATACGGTCATGCCGCGCAGCTACCTGAACTATCGGCCAGGTCTGGTGACGGACATGTACCATCCGGATTCGGCGTACGTGAGCTGGCGGGTGGGGTTGAACGGTCTGACGACGTTCGACTTGTATGCGCGGCGAGCCCCGTTTGGTGGATCGTACTTGCTGGTGGCTGGGCTCGAGGCTGCACTCGAGTTCGTCCGTGATTTTCGGTATAGCGACGAGGATCTGGCGTTCCTCGGCCAGATCCGCGACTACGAGCCGGAGTTTCTCGACGACCTGCGGAGCATGCGCTTCAGCGGCGAGATCCTGGCGATGCCGGAGGGGGCGATCGCCTTCCCGAACGAGCCGTTGTTGCGGGTGACGGCGCCGTTCCGGGAGGCGATCCTGCTCGAATCGGGGCTCCTCCAGGCAATCAACCTGGCGACGCTGATCGCTACCAAGGCCTCTCGGATCGTCTGGGCGGCCCAGGGGCGGCCAGTTTCGGAGTTCTCGTTGAGACGGGCGCAGGAGCCGTTCGTGGTCACGCGATCGTCGCGCATCGGCGGCTGCACGAGTACGTCGTTCCTGGCGGCCGCGTTCCAGTATCGCCTGCTGGCGACTGGCACGGTGCCGCACGCGCTGATCCAGCTCTTCGACGACGAGCGGGCCGCCTTCGAAGCGGTGGCCGAGACGTACAACCGCTACACGCTGCTGCTCGACACCTACGACGTTCGACGCGCGGTCCACACGGCGATCGAGGTGGCGAAGAAGTATCGCGAGAGCCTCGGGCACATTCTGGCGGGCGTCCGCCTCGACAGCGGCGATCTGCTCGCAGACAGCCGATACGTGCGGGACGTGCTCGACGAGGCGGGGCTTCGAGACGTTCGAGTCCTTGCGAGCGGCGACCTCGACGAGTTCAGGATCACCGAGCTGCTGGAGCAGCGGGCACCGATCGATGCGTTCGGGGTGGGGACGAGCCTGGGGGTCGGCGCGGGTTCGGTCGAGCGGGAGGTCGAGGGAGGCGCACTGGGCGGCGTCTTCAAGCAGGTCCTCTACGTCGACGAGCTGGGCGCGCAGACTCCAAAGATGAAGGTGGCTGGTGAGAAGAGCACGCTGCCGGGCAAGAAAGAAGTCTATCGGATCGGCGCGTTTGAAGAGGACGTGATCCAGCTCGCCGGCGAGCCGCGTCCGGGCCGCGACGCCGAGCGACTCCTGCGTCCAGTGGTGCGGGGCGGGCAAGTCGTCCCCGGAAGCCTGCCGCCGCTTTCCGAGCTGTGGGAGTTCGCGAGCCGAAATCTCAAGCTGCTACCGGAGCGTTACCGCCGCCTCGACAACCCGGACGCCTATCCGGTCCGGTACAGCAAGGCGCTCTGCGAGCTCCGAGACTCGGCGATGGCTGGTCACAATCCGGCCGACCCGTCGGCCCCGATCGAGCCAGACTCGGACGACCGCGCCGCCCACGCATTGGAGGTCGACGAGGTGGTGGAGCTGGCGAGCGCGCCCGCCGAGGACTGAGTCCGTCTGGTGTGTCGCGGAGAGGACGATCGCGCGGCCAGGGCGCTCCGCATCGTCCCGGGTTCGTCAGGCGACCGGGACGGGTACGCCGGTCAACTCGCTGGCGGCTTGCAGCTCGGCCTGGATCTCCGTGGAGATGGGCGCGCCTTCCGTCCGGCGTTGGCGCTCGGCGATGAACTCCTTTTCCCCCGGCAGGAAGATCGACTCGGCGCCCTGGCCCATTTCGCTGGCTTTCATGGTTTGAATCAGGGCATCGACGCGGGAGGTGTAGACGTCGAGCGGCATGAAGCGTCGAATGTCGATCGCGGCGAAGAAATGGCCGGTGCCCTGGCCGCCGACCCCATGGACAGGATAGGTCCTTTGTTCGTGGGCTCCGGCCGTGAAGCCCATGTTCTCGAGCGCTGGACCCATCGCGGCGCCCGAGATGGCCGCGGCCAAGAGCTCGACGACGACCGAGAGGCCGTAGCCCTTGTAGCCGCCGATCGGCAGGAGTGAGCCGTCGAGGGCAGCGGACGGGTCGTTGGTCGGCTGGCCGCGGTCGTCCTGGGCCCAGCCGTCGGGGATGGATTGGCCGCGCATCGCGGCGAGCTTGATCCAACCGCGTGCGACCATCGTCTGGGCCATGTCGAGGACGATCGGGTGCTCGTCGCCGGCTGGCGAAGCCACGGCGAGCGGGTTGTTCCCGAGGAGCGGCGTTACCCCTCCGGTTGGCGCCATCGCGACTGCCCCGTTGGTCATCGCGACACCGATCATCTGCTCGGGCAGGGCGAGCATCGCCCAATAGGCGCCGGCGCCGAAGTGATTGCTGTTGCGGACCGCGACGGCCGCGATGCCGTTGTCACGGGCGCGGGCGATGGCCAGATCCATCGCGAACTTCGCGGCGACCTGTCCCATCGCTCGCCGCCCGTCGACGAGAGCGACGGCCGGTCCATCGGCCGCCAGCGTCGGGTGGGCCGTCGCGTCGACGACCCCGTCCCGCAGGTTGCAGAGGTAGACGGGCAGGCGGATCAGGCCGTGCGATGTCACGCCACGGAGCTCAGCCGCCACCAGTGTGTCCGCGACCAGGGCCGCGTCGTTCGGCCTGAGGCCCACCTGGCCGAAGCAGCGACCGGCGAAGGTCTGGAGCGTCTCAGCGGAGAGGCGGGCGAGCGCTTGGGTCATGAGTCTTGCTCCCGTCCGGTGCTGGGCGCATCACGCGCTGGGGTGGATTGTAGCGTCCTTTTCGTCTCCAGGCTCGGCGCCCGGCTGGTCGGTCTGGTGACCCGACGAAAAGCGTGCTCGGATCCGGAGGCGGTGTGTATCCTCCGACTATCCCGCCACGAGGTTGCGATAGTGTCACCATGGTCCTTGCTGTCCATCGTTGGATTGACTCTCTCGATGTTGGCGTGCGGAGGACAGAGCGCCAATCCTGTCGCGAGCACGCAGGCGGGGGGTGGGG
>JACCZL010000502.1 GCA_013695975.1 Chloroflexota bacterium | reverse complement strand
CCGAGCACCTTGTCGACCAGCAGGTTGCCTTGCCAGTCCCACTCGCGGTCCTTGCGGAGGACGAGGATTGTCTGCATCCCGAGGATGTTGGCCGCCGCGGTCGTCTGGCGGGCCGAGTTGGACTGGGCCTCGAGCCCGGCGATGAAGACCTCGGCGCCCTGGGCGACAGCCTCGGCCATCCGGAATTCGAGGTTACGGGTCTTGTTGCCGCCGAATGCCAGGCCGGTCAGGTCGTCGCGCTTGACGAAGAGCCGCCCGATCCCCAGCTCCTCGGCCAGGCGCGGCAGCTCCTGGAGGGGCGTCGGGGTCAAGGCGAGCGGGACGCGGGGCAGGCGACCGATGCGGGCCCTGATCTCGTCGATCGTGACCGGAGCGGTGAGCGGCTCGAGGGTGTCGATCATGGAAGTCTCCTTCAGAGGCGGCGGAGCCTCGGGTCGAGGGCGTCGCGGAGGCCGTCGCCGACGAGGTTGAAGCCCAGCACGAGCAGGGCGATCGCCAGGCCGGGGAACGCCACCAGGTGCGGCGCGCTGACGATGTAGGTCCGCCCGCGGCTGAGCATGGCGCCCCACTCGGGCGCCGGGGGCTGGACGCCGAGACCGAGGAAGCCGAGCGCCGCGGCCGTCAGGATAGTCGTCCCGACGCCGAGTGAGGCCTGGACGATCAGCGGGGGCAGGGCGTTCGGCAAGAGGTGGCGGGCGAGGATGCGGGCGTCGCTGCCGCCGAGGGCCCTGGCCGCCTGGACGAAATCGAGGTTGCGGATCGTGAGCGCGGCGGCGCGGGCCAGCCGGGCGAACGACGGGATCGTCGTGATCCCGACGGCGACGACCACGCTGGTGACGCCGGCGCCCATCACGCTGACGATCACCAGCGCCAGGACGATGCTCGGGAGGGTCAGCAAGATGTCGACCAGGCGCATGACGGCGAGGTCCCAGCGGCCGCCGAGATAGCCGGCGACGAGGCCGAGCGGCACGCCGACGGCGGCCGAGATGGCCATCGCGACGACACCCATCAAGAGCGAGATACGGGCGCCGTGGGCGATCCGGGTGGCGATGTCGCGCCCGGTGTCGTCGGTCCCCAGGACGTGGTTTGCCGAGGGGCCGCGGAGGCGGTCGGCCAGGACCGGCGTATTTGGGTCGTACCCGGAGAGGGCGGGGCCGACCACCGCCACGACGACGAACAGGGCGATCAGGACCAGGCCGAGCAGCGCGGTCCGGCGGCGCACGAGCACGGCACCGAAGCCGACCCGCCGCCGTCGTGGCGGGGGCGGCGCCGCCGGCGTCCGCACGATCGTCATCAACTCGGCGCTGGAGGCGCTAGGCATAGTGGACGCGGGGATCGAGGTAGGCGTAGAGGGCGTCGACGAGGATGTTGATGAGCAGGAACATGGCGGCGAACAGGAGCGCCACGGCCTGGACCATGGTGTAGTCGCGGATGCGGATCGATTCGATCATCAGCGAGCCGAGGCCGGGCCAGGCAAACACGGTCTCGACGATCACGCTCCCGCCGAGCAGGTAGCCCATCTGGAGCCCGGCGATGGTCACCGTCGGGATCAGGGCGTTGCGGAGGGCGTGCGCCAGGACGATCCCTCGCTCGCGCACCCCTTTTGCCCTGGCCGTCCGGACGTAGTCTTGCTGGAGCGTCTCGAGCATGCTCGAGCGGGTCATTCGGGCGATGATCGCGAGCTGGTAGGCCGAGAGGGTGATGGCTGGCAGGATGATCGAGTCGGGGCCGGTCCGCCCGCCGGTCGGGAGCCAGCCGAGGCCGACCGAGAAGAGCATGATCAGCATCAGCCCCAGCCAGAAGCTCGGGATCGAGACGCCGCCGACCGCCCCGAGCGTCGCCAGGTAGTCGAGCCAGGAGGACTGCCGGACCGCGGAGACGATGCCGGCCGCCACGCCGAGCACGAACGCCAGCAGCATCGCCAGGCCGGCGAGCTGGAGGGTGGCCGGCAGGCGGGCCAGGAGCTGCTCGCCGGCGTTCTGCTGGAAGACTTTGGAGACGCCGAGGTCCCCACGCGCCAGCCCGCTCAGGTAGCGGACGTACTGGACCGGCAGCGGCTGGTCGAGACCCATCTGCCGTCTGATCGACTCGATGACCTCGCGCGGCGCCAGCTCCCCGGCGATCAGCTCGGCCGGGTCGCCGGGGACCAGGACGCGGAAGATGAAGAACACGAGGGTGACCACCACCCAGAGCGTTGGGATGGCGAGGGCGAGGCGGCGAAAGAGGTAGCTGGCCATCGAGCGAGTAGCGAGTAGCGAGTAGCGAGTGGACGAACCCTACTCGCTACTCGCTACTATCCCTTCGAGGCTTCGCGGACAATGGTGAAGACGGTCGGCCAGACGTGGACGTTCTGGACGGTGTCGCGGATGCCGGTCAGCAGGTCGGGGGCGTAGAGCCAGATGACCGGGGCGTCGTCCCAGATCAGTTTCTGGGCGTCGCCGAGGAGCTGGTAGCGCCTGGTCTGGTCGGCCGTCTCCTGGGCCTGGTCGAGCAGGCGGTCGACCTGCTCGTTCTCGTACCACATCAGGTTCCAGACGGCGGGGGCCTTGGCGGGGTCCTTGTTGCCGCGGAAGACGGCGCTGAGGTGGTAGCCGAGGTCGCCGTTGGAGGGGTTGAAGCCGAAGCTGATCATCTCCCCCTTGGCTTCGGCGATCGGCAGGCGCAGGAAGCTCCAGCGCGAGGCGGCCTCGACCTTCCAGATCTCGACGCCGCAGCCGACGGCCTTGAGGTCCGCCTGGACGGCCTCGACGACCTGGATGTCCTTGGGGTACTCGCCTTCGGCGGTGTTGAGGGTAAACTGGAGCTTCTTGCCGTCTTTCTCGCGGACCCCGCCGCCGCCAACTCGCCAGCCGGCTCCGTCGAGCATCTGCATCGCTTTGGCCGGATCGTAGGCGTAGCTGCCGACGCTGGCGTGGCCCTGAATCGTCTTGGCGGCCGGCGAGTCGAGCACCGAGCCGTAGCCGAGGAACAGGTTGTTGACGATCGACTCCTTGTCGACGGCGTGGTTCAGGGCCTGGCGGACCTGCTTGTCCTTGAAGAGGTCGAGGTTGAGATTGAACTCCATCCAGAAGGTCCGCAGGCCCGGCTTGCGGAGGATCTTCGTGCCACGACCCTTTTCCAGGCGCTGGGCTTCCTCGGGTGGGACGTCGTTGACCACGTCGGCCTCGCCGGTTTCCAGAGCGGCGATCCGCGCCCCAACCTCGGGCGCCACCCGGAAGCGGAGCTTGTCGAGCGGCGGCGCGCCCTTGAAGAAGTCGCCGTTGCGGGCCAGGACCAGCTCCGTGCCGGGGTTGAAGGTATCGAGCTTGTAGGGCCCGGTCCCAGTCGGATTCTGGGGATAGGCCTCGCCCCACTTCTCGACCGCGGCCGGGCTGGGGATGCCGCCCGAGCCGTGGGCCAGGTAGTTGAGCATCGGCCCGAACGGCCTGGCCGTGACGAGCTAGACGGTCGCCTCGTCGACGGCTTTGACCTCGGTGATGTGGTCCCACAGGTTCTTGTTGGGCGAAGCGGTCTTCGGATCCTGGATCCGGGTGATGTGGGCCGCGACGGCTCTGGCATCGAAGGCGGTGCCATCATGGAACTTCACGCCTCGGCGCAGCTTGAACGTCCAGGTCGTTCCGTCGGGCGATGTCTCCCAGCTCTCGGCGAGGTCGGAGACGATCTTGAGGTCCGGGTCGAACGTGACCAGGTTGTTGTAGAGGGTGAAGTCGGCCTCGTAGGCGGCCGGATAGGTCTGAGGGTTGACCGAATCGGGGGTCTTGATCGGCTGGTTC
>JACCZL010000498.1 GCA_013695975.1 Chloroflexota bacterium | reverse complement strand
GTCGAGATCACCACGGTCTACGGCCGCGGCGAGGCCCACGCTGTGATCCGACGGAGCCAGGAAGACTACCGTGCCCACCATGGCGCCCTCGAGAAGCTTCTGGCCAGCACCCTGCGCTGATCCCGCTATTCTAAGCGTCGATGCACCGACACGGCGTAGTCGCCGTCCGCGCGCCAGGGGGCACGGTCCCAGCTCGCCCAGCGCTCGGCCGGCTCCAGCCCGGCCGCCGCCGTCATGGCGTCGTACGCCTCGAGGCTCAGGCGGTGCCCGAGCTGAAAGCCGGCGACCAGCAGCCCTCCGACGTGCAGATGGCGCGCGACGTTGGCGACGACGGCGCGCTCGCTGTCCGGGGCCACGAAGATCATGACGTTGCCGGCCAGCACCGCCGCGTCGAACGTCCGGCCTAGCTCGACGGTGACCAGGTCGCCCTCGCGCCAGTCGACGTCCGGCGCCTTCCGTCGCGCCGTCTCGAGCATCCGAGGGTCGACGTCGACGCCGACCACCTCGAGCCCGCGCGCCGCCAGCTCCCGGGCGACCCGGCCGGTCCCGCAGCCGGCGTCGAGCACTGAGCGAACGCCCAGCCGCTCGACGAAATCTGCCTCGCCGTGGACATCCTGCCCAGCCGCGGCGAGCGCCTCGAAGCGCGCGTCGTAGTCATCCCCGCGGACCCCCCGAGCCAGCCAGCGGTCCGGACGATCGTTCGCCATGACGTCCCATGCTAGCACGAGGGCGGCAGGGCGGTCGTAGACGCCCTGCCGCCCTACACGGGCTGAACCGACGGGCGTCTCCGGCTGTCGCGGGTCCGCGCCCGGACGGGCAGTTCTGGCGCGCCGGAGGCTTGACCGGCCGCGCTCGATCGAGTATCATGCGGCCGCGTCACCTGATTGGATCCCGCTCCCTCCGGCGGGGGCCCGGATCCCCACGATAGCCGGATCGGACATGGAGGGAGGAGCCATGAACGGAGACGGAGCATCCCCGGGCAAGACGAGCGGACAGGTCACCGAGCTGACCACGATCGCCCCGATCAAGGCCGGGCAGCTCGACAGCCTGCGCCAGGTTCTGCGGGGTGTCCAGGACAATCCCAGCGCGGCCCTCCAGCGGATCGGGACGATCCACTACGCGCGCTGGGTGATCATCGACGACGGCGCACGCCTCCTCTTCACCAGCAACTTCGACGGGACCTGGGACCGGTACATCGAGGATTTCTCGGAGCACCTGGCCGAGGGACTGGACCGGATCTTCGGGCATTGCGAGGGCTATCCGGGCGCCAGGCCGCTCGGGCCGTTCAAGGACTACATCCGGACGCACCAGACCCAGGCCGACGTCTTCTACGCCGCCTACCCCGAGGCGGACGTCAAGCGGGTGCGGAAAGGCTTGCGCGTGCTGAGCGCGTTCGAGCAGCTCCTGGAGGAGGCCCAGGCGTAAGCGTTCAGCCGTTCGCGTCGGGGTGGTCCCGCCGCCCCGCCGACGGGCCGCCGATGCCCGATCGTCGGCGGTCGATCCTTGTGGAGGGCCGCGATGCTGGAGCTGCATGACATCCAGGGGAGCATCCTCCGTCGAAACCTGATGCCGTGTGGGACCTACCTGTTCCTCCGCATCGACGACGCCGCGGACGGGCGGCGCTGGCTCCGTGAGCTCGTCGACCCGGTCACGTCCGCGACCGAATGGTGGGAGGCGACGCGCACGACGCTGAACGTGGGGTTCACCCACGCCGGCCTCGCCGCCCTGGGCGTGCCGATATCGGACCTGGAGGGCTTCCCCGCGGAGTTCCGCGCCGACATCGCGGCCCGCCGGGAGAAGCTGGGCGACACCGGCGAGAGCAGCCCGGACCGCTGGGACCGCCCGCTCGGGACGCCGGACGTCCACGCGCTCGTCATCCTGCACGCCCGGGACGAGGCCACGCTCGCCACCGAGTGTGCCTGGCACGGCGCGCTGCTCGAGCGGACACCGGGTGTGGTCCCGGTCTACGAACAGCCGGTCGCCCAACTCCCCACCGGCACGGAGCACTTCGGCTACCGCGACGGGATCGGCGAGCCGGCCATCGAGGGCAGCGCGAACCCGGTGGCCCCGGGACAGGGCCCCCTGCTCAAGGCTGGCGAGTTCGTCCTGGGGTACCCGGATGAGGGCGGCGAGCTCGCCCCGCTGCCGCGGCTCGATCTCCTCGGACGGAACGGAAGCTACCTCGTCGTCCGCAAGCTGCACCAGAAGGTGGCCGAGTTCCGAGCCTTCCTCGCCAGGGAATCGGTCAAGCTCGACGGGTCCGGGCAGCCCGACGCGGTGGAGCGGCTGGCGGCGAAACTGGTCGGCCGCTGGCGGAGTGGGGCGCCGCTGGTGCTCGCGCCCGATCGGGACGATCCCGAGCTCGCGAGGGACCATCCCGAGCGGCTGAACGACTTCCGCTACCGCGACGAGGACCCGAAGGGCTTCCGCTGCCCGAAAGGCGCGCACATCCGGCGCGTTTACCCCCGTGACGCCCTGGACCTCGAAGGGGGGCTGGTCAACGTGCAGCGGCACCGCATGATTCGCCGGGGCCTGCCCTACGGACCGTGGCTGCCGGAGTCGGCGCCCGACGACGGCGTCGATCGCGGCATCGTGTTCCTCTTCATCGGCGCGAGCATCGCTCGACAGTTCGAATTCGTCCAGGAGGTCTGGATCAACGACGGCACGTTCGCGGGGCTCGGCCCGGACAAGGACGCCGTCCTGGGTGCCAACGACGGCGCCGGGACGATGACCATCCCGGTCAAGGGGAAAATCTATCCGAAGATCCGAGGGATCGCTCGCTTCGTGACGGTGAAGGGGGGCGGCTACTTCTTCCTCCCGAGCATCAGGGCGCTCGGCCATCTCGCCACCGCCGGAGCGGGAGCCGCGGAGCGCACGCCCCGGCCTCCATCGATCCCCCCGGAACGCGCAATCACGGCCGCATCGATCACCGATCCCGGCGGACCGCCCTGACGATCGGCCCACTGCCCACGACCTACGGGTTGAAGCGGCGGGCGGCCCGCTCGGCGTCCATCGTAGACCATCGGTAGGCTTGCCGCCAGGGCGAAGCGGGCGTACTCGGCCGCCTTATCGCCCTTCGCGACCAGCCCGAGCCTCAGCCCGGCTGCCGCGAGGCGAGCCCCATCACCTTCTCTACGCCAGCGTGGCATACACATCCTCCAGGCATTCGCGGTTGGTGGAGCTCTGGAGGCAGGGTGCGTGCCAGCCACCAGACCCGTGGCACGGGGCGTGCGCTATACTCCTGGGCCGTTGCCGTCGTGCTGGAGCGGCGGCAGTGCCTCGCCCCTCGACGGTGCTGTCGGCGTGGCGCCGGAGTGACGACGGTGATCCACTCGGGCGAACACGCGCTGGCGGGATCCCACGCCCGGGAGACGTACGTGCATCCGAGTGTCTGCTTGTTCACCGATAGCCTCGAGCCGTCCGGTCTGGGCGAGCACATGCTGACCCTGGCCGTCGAGTTGCAGGCGTCCTACGACCTGTCGTTCGTCTGCCCTGCGACCTCGCATGGCCGCCCGCTCCTCGACCGCGCTGCCCGCATGGGCCTCCCGACGCTGGCGCTCGCGACGGACGGTCAGGCCGGCTCGGAGCTGGGGCGCTGGCTGCGCGGGCGGCAACTCCAGCTTTTCCACAGCCACGCCGGCATCGGCTGGGAGGGGCACGGCGGAATTTACGCCGCGCGCGAGGCTGGCGTGCCGGTCGTGATCCGCACCGAGCACCTGCCCTACCTGATCACCGAGCCTCGCGAGCGCGAGGACCACCACCGCCTCATGCCCAGGGTCGATCGGCTGATCTGCGTGTCGAAGCATGCCCACGCCAGCTTTGTCGAGGCCGGTGTGCGGCCTGAGCAGCTCCAGGTGGTCCGCAATGGGATCCACCCGCGTCCCGCTCGCGCGGACCGTGAAGGGGTGCGGGCACGCCTCGGCCTTTCGAGTGAGGCTCGGCTCGTGCTGGCGGTCGGGCGGCTGACCGAGCAGAAGGGCCATCGCTACCTGGTCCAGGCCGCCCCGCGGGTGATCGAGCAGGAGCCACGAGCGCAGCTCGTGGTCGTCGGCCAGGGCGAGCTAGCAGACGACCTGCGGGAGCTGGTCCGGGCGCTTGGCCTGGAGGGCCGGGTCCACTTCGTCGGCCAGCGTCCCGATGTGCCGGAGCTGATGGCCGCGGCCGACCTGTTTGTCCTCCCGTCCCTGTTCGAGGGGCTGCCGCTGGTGGCGCTCGAGGCGATGGCCGCCGGTCGGCCGGTCGTCGGAACCTGGGGCTGCGGGACGGCCGAAGCGGTTGCCGACGGGGTCACCGGACGGCTGGTCTTCCCGCGCGACGCGACCGCGCTTGCCGCGGCCATCCTCGAGGCGCTCCAGCAGCCGGCGTTGGCGGCGCGCTGGGGCATGGCTGGCCGGATGCGCCTGGAACGGGAGTTTCGCGCCGAGCGGATGGCCCGCGAGACGGCGTCGGTGTACGAAGAGGTCCTCGTCAGGACCGACGCTCCGGCGGTAGGGGCGACCGCCCGCTCGCCCTCCGACGCGCGCACCGCGCAACTAGACGAGGGGCGGGTGGCCGGTCGCCCCTACGCCCTCACGTGGTCCAAGAGCGAGTCCGCGTCGGATGAATGAACGGCCACGGATCGGCTTCATCGGGGCCGGCCTCATCGCCAACCGGCACCTGGGAGATCTGCTCGGCTTCGACGACGTTCGGGTCGTCGCCATCGCGGACCCCCAGCTCGAGCGGGCCGAGGCGCTCGCCGAGCGCTGTGGCGGCAAGGCCTATCCGAATCCCGAAGACATGCTCGACCGTGAGCACCTCGACGCCGTCTACATCTGCGTCCCGCCCTTCGCCCACGGCCGGCCGGAGGCGGCGGTCCTCGACCGCGGTCTGCCGTTCTTTGTCGAGAAGCCACTCGCCGCCGACCTGGCGACGGCCGAAACGGTCGCGGCGCGGGTCGCCGCCGCGGGCATCGTGACCGCGACCGGCTATCACTGGCGTTACCTGGACATCACCGAGCGGGCGCAAGCGCTGCTCGCGGACAACCCGGCCCATCTGGCGCTCGGCTACTGGCTGGACTCTACTCCGCCGCCCGAGTGGTGGGCAATCTCCACGAAGTCGGGCGGCCAGATGGTCGAACAAACGACCCACATCTTCGACCTTGCTCGCGTCCTGGTCGGCGA
>JACCZL010000471.1 GCA_013695975.1 Chloroflexota bacterium | reverse complement strand
GACCGGCGTCGTGATGCACATGCTGAGCTGCGTCAGCAGCCTCGGCCGCCTCGGCGTGACCGCCATCGCCGACACCCCCGCCGACGCCGACGCCCTCTACCAGAAATTCGTCAGCGTGCTCGACGAGGAGGCGCGGCTGGCACTCGAGGGGATCTAGCGTCAGGGGAAGGGAGCAGCGCCGTCTGCTCTCGTCGAACCGTGCCTCCGATGTCCCGCCATCTTCTGCCGCGCTCCGCGCCGCCGAGAATCGACGTGTCGCTACAATGAGACCGGACGATGCGCCGAGGATGTGGGAGGAGCAATGGCCGAGACCCGGACGCGGATGACCGCCGAAGAGCAGCTCCGACTGCCGGACAATGGGATGCGTTGCGAGCTGATCGACGGGGAGCTGGTGGAGATGGCGCCTGCCGGGGGGGAGCACGGCTACGTGGCCGGTCACGCGTTGTTTCGATTGGCGACCTTCGTCGAGCAGCACGGGCTGGGCGGAGCCGTGTTCGCCGCCGAGACCGGCTTTCGGATCGGCCGCGATCCAGACAGGGTGCGGGCGCCGGATGTCGCCTACGTCGCCGAGGCGCGGCTGGCTGAGGCGCGAGTACGAGGCTATCCAGAGCTGGCGCCCGACCTGGCCGTCGAGGTCGTCTCGCCGAACGACACCGCGGCCGAAGTCCACGACAAGGTGGCCGACTGGCTGCGGGTGGGCGTGCGGCTCGTCTGGGCGCTCTATCCGACGACGCGGTCGGCGATGGTCAGCGCGCCGGACGGCGCCGCCCGCATCCTTGGCCTCGACGACCTGATCTCCGGCGATCCGGTCCTGCCGGGCTTCGCCTGTCGAGTCTCCGACCTCTTCGCCTGAGCGTCGCGCCCACTCGCGGAGCCTATTCTGGCCGGCCGGCTTGGCCCACGGTCGTCCTCGGGACCGGTCTGGCGATCTAGCCCTCTGCGCGGGCGCCGCGATCGACGTGCAGGTGGAGGATCTTGCCCGAGGGCGTCGTCCGCGGTGCTCGGCGCTCGACGCGGACGAAGCCGGCCTCGCGCCAGAGGAGCCCCATCACCCGATCGGCCCCGGACCCGTGGCCGATCGCTCGGAGGAAGGCGTCGGCCACCGCGTCCCCGTCGAGCGGGCCGACTGACGGGTGGACCAGCAGTCGCAGGCGCGGCCGACCGTCGTCCTCCTCCTCTTCGAGGAGCTGGTAGTCGGTTGGCCCGCCGCCGAAGCGGGCCGGCAGGACCTCCTCGAGGACCCGGATCACGTCCGCGTCCAAGAAGGTCATGCCCCCCGCCGTGAGCTTCTCGAAGCTGCGGACGGTGTGCAGGTGGGTAGCCCAGCCGAGCCGCTCCAGCGGGCAGCCGCAGACTCGCCGCTCGATCACGGCCTGGTCGCCCATCGACACGTTCAACAAGATCAGCGGGGCCGTGGCAAGCAGCGAAGACATCAAGAGCGCATATGGCGGAAGCCGCTGATCCGCCGCCTCCGGCCCGGGCTGGACCAGCGCCAGGAGATCGTGGAACAGGTGGAGATCGTCGGGTGCCTCCGGCGCGAGGCACCCGTAGGCGATGGCGCCGCCCTCGGCGCTCGCATAGCTCGGCACGGCCTCCACGCCGCTCCGACGGATCGCGGCCAGGCGAGCCGCCGTCGCGGCTTCGGCCCCCACCCAGAGCTGCGCGCCGCGGATGTCGATGCCCGCGTCCAGCGCGGCCCGACACAGGCGCACGGCGGAGCTCACCGATACCGAGAGGTGGGGGGTGCGCCCGGCTCGGAGGGTCGCGGCCATCCAGCGGGCGATCGGGAGCGGGCGCTCCAGCGGGACGTACCGCGGGCTGGGCAGCGAAACCCCCGCCAGCAGGCTCCCCCAGCGGAGGATACGGCCGCTCCAACGGTATCGTGGGTGCAATCCCGAGGCGCCCGGGTCGACCAGCGAGAACCAGCGGATCGGCGCGGTGGTGAGGAGGCTGTAGAGGAGGAGTCGCGACGTGGCGGCGCCGCCGGGAACCTCCCAGAGCGCATGCCGCCATGCGGTGCCGCCGCGCGCAGCGAGCGCCAGGTAGGTGGTGACCGCACGATCTCGGATGAACGCGAGATCAACCGGCACCCGGGTTCCGATGCCCCGGCTCCCGCCGCTCTGGGCCGGCACGTGGACGGCTGAACGTGGATTGCGCAGCCGGTCCGGGTCGACCGACAGCGTGGCGCTTCCCCGGATCACCGGGCGACGGCCCTTGAACTCGTCCACCGTCAGGTACACTCCGTGCCGGTACAGGCTGTGGAGCGCCCCCTCCAGCCCCTGCTCCCGGACCAGTCGCTCCAGGTCGCCGTACTCGCAGCCGGCCAGGCCCAGCAGCTCTCGGTAGGGGCTCCCGGCGTGCTCGTAGATGGCCCATTTCACCACCCCGAGGAAGTCGAGCTCCCGACGCTCGAGGCGGCGGCGGAGGATCGCCCGGGCCTCCTCCGGGTCGATCGGCCGCCGGAGGAAGCCCGGCAGGCTCCAGAGGAAGTCGGCGCCACCGAGCACGTCCTCCAGCCGGATGCCTGGACCGGGGCGAGACAGCATGCGTCAACTCCGTCGGGCACGAGGTTGAGCCGGCGCGGGCCGGCTCGGACGTCAACTCGGGCTCGCTGAGGATAGCCCCGCGGCGGCGTGGCGTTCGACGTGTAGGTGACGGATCTTGCCCGACGCCGTGGCCCGCGGCGGCTGGCGCTCGACGCGGATGAAGCCCGCCTCGCGCCAGAGGAGTCCCATCAGCCGCTCGACGCCGGATCCGGGCCCGATCGCCTTCAGGAAGACGTCCGCCACCGCCGCCTCGTCGAGCGGGCCGACGACCGGGTGGACCAGCAGCCGCAGGCGGGGCTGGCCCTCGCTGGATTCGTCTTCTACAAGCTGATAGTCGGTCGGCCCGCCCCCGAAGCGGGCCGGCAGGGCCTCCTCGAGGACGCGGATCACGACCGTATCCAGGAAGGCCATCCCGCCGCTGGTCAGCTTCTCGAAGCTGCGGATCGTGTGCAGGTGGGTCGTCCAGCCGAGCCGCTCCAGTGGGCAACCGCAGGCCCACTGAACGATGGTCCCTTGATCACCGAGCGAGGCGTTTAGCAAGACCAGCGGCGCCCGAAGGCGGAGGGTGGAGTAGAGGAGCGCTCGCGGGGGTAGGCCCGCCGCGGCTCCGTCCGCGCCGGCCTGGATGAGCGCGCGCAGGTCATGGTAGAGGTGGAGGTCGTCCGAGGTCTCTGGCGCGAGGCACCCGTAGCCAACCGTACCGGTCTCGGTAGCCCCGTAGCGTGGCGAGGCTTCCACGCCGGCCCGAGCGATGGCGGCC
>JACCZL010000460.1 GCA_013695975.1 Chloroflexota bacterium | reverse complement strand
CGGCGCCGTGGCGGTCGGCTGCCTCGCCCGTCTGGAGATCCTTCAGGTACCAGCCGGTGTAGAACGGCTGCTCGTCGCACAGGCGGTTGAGCTGTCTAGCCAGGTTGTCCATCAGGGAGTATCTCCTTACTCGCGTTGCTCGCGGTGCAGTGTCAGCACAGTGCCAATCCGGTCAGTCGCTTCAGCTCTTGCTCATCGTCGAGAAGTCGAAGGTCGATCGGCTATTCGGCGCGACGTTGAAGCCCTGGACCTCCTGCCGGATCGCGAGTTGGAGGTCCTGCTGGTAGAGGGTGATGTAGGGCGCGTCGTCGACCACGATCTTCTGGGCCTGACGGTAGAGGTTGCAGCGCTCCTGCTCGCTGGTCCCGACCGCGGCCTTGCGGATCAGGTCGTCGGCCTCGGAGTTGGTGTAGAACGCCCGATTGACTCCCAATCCGTGGAAGCGAGAGTCGTACCAGCGATTGAGGGTATTGAACGGATCTGGTGGTCCGGGCTGCCACTGGCCGAGGGTGGCCTGGGTGTCGCCCTTGTCGATCCGCTCGCGGCGGGTCGCTTCGGCGATCTTGGTCACGCGAGCCTGCACGCCGACCGCCGACCACATTGCCTGCACCGCCACCACGACCTCCTCGGCCCCGACCGTCGAGGTCGAGTAGAGGAGCTCGAAGTCGAGCCCTCGTCCACCCGGATAACCTGCCTGGGTGAGAAGCTGCTGGGCCTTCGCCGGATCGTACCCGTAGCCCTGGTTCGACTCGTCGTAACACAGCATGCCGAAACCGATTGGTCCGTTGAGCGGTCGCCCGCCGTCGCCGAGCAGCTCGTCGGACAGCCGCTTGTTGTCGACGGCGTAGGCCAGAGCCTGCCGAAGCTCCTTCTTGTCGAAGGGCGGCTTGGCGCTCATCAAGTAGATGTAAATGAAGTCGAGATAGGCGTCCTTGTAGATCGTGATCCCCGGCTTGTCGGAGAGGGCGCGGACCTGGCTCGGCTCGAGGCCGTAGGCGTGATCGATGTCGCCCTTCTCGAGCTGGAGGCGGAGGTCGGACAGCTCGGTCACGATCTTGGCGATCAGACGGCGGATGCTCGCGTTTGCCGCGCGCCCGCTCCAGTGCTCGGGCACGATGTCCATGACCAGTCGCTGGCCCTTGACCCACTCGCTCTGCTGGTACAGGCCGCTGCCCATCATGTTGGTCGCCAGCCAGCCCTTCGCCGCGTCGCCGTCCTTCTCGTACTGCTGGACCTTCGGGTTGACGATCGAGGCCCCGTTCTGGGTCAATGCCGAGGCGAAGGGGGCGAACGGCTCCTTGAGGGTCATCACGATCGTCCGCGGGTCCGGCGTCTCGATCCGGTCGATCGCCTGAAGCGGCGTGCTCGGCCCCGCCTTGAGGGCAAAGAGCCGGTCGAACGACCACTTGACCGCGGTCGAATCGAGCGCCGAGCCGTCGGCGAACCTGGTATTTGGGCGGAGCTTGAAGGTCCAGGTCAGCCCGTCAGGCGAAGCCGTCCAGGACTCAGCCAGCTCGCCCTCGAGCTCGGTCCTGGTGCCCGCCTTGTAGCGCAGGAGCCGCTCGTAGGCCTGGACGATCATCGACCCGGCATAGCCGTCGAGCGAGAAGTGCGGATCGAGATTGGACGGGTCCGACACCTGGCCCCAGACGAACGTCTGCTTTGGCCCGACCTGCCCCGCGGCGGCCGGCTTCTCGGCCGGCTTCGCCTCGGCGGCCGGTTTCGCCACCTCAGTCGGCTTGGCCGCCTCAGCAGGCTTGGCCGGCGCCGGCGCGGCCGGGGCGCACGCCCCGAGCAGCAACGACGCGACCAGCACGAGCCCGATCCCTGACCAGACGCAGCGGATGCCGCGCGCCGATGACCATTCAGCTCTCATCTCTCCCCTCCTTCGGCGCCGCGGCCGCCGTTCGACAGACATTTGAAGACAAGGCGTCGCGGCACCCCGGCCGGCTATCTTCAAATGTCTGACCGTTCGGTGGCATGGTACACGCCGGGCCATTGGAGCGCTAAGGCATGGTTCAAACGTACTTGACAGTCTGGAAATCGAGCCGAGCGTGCGACCAGGTAGGGGC
>JACCZL010000444.1 GCA_013695975.1 Chloroflexota bacterium | reverse complement strand
GTTCCTGCAGGGCTGGGGACGATCCTCTCCCGACGGTCCGCTCACCAAACCTCGCGCAAGTCGAGGACGAATCCCGGCAGGAGCGGGTCTCCCGGGATGGTGGTCGGGTTCTCCAGACGCTCGGCTTCGTTATCCGGCCGGTAGATGTAGACGTGTCTGGGGTTGGGATCGAACAGCCACCCGAGCTGGGCGCCGTTGGCGATGTACTCCTCCATCTTGTCCTGAACGTCTCGTAGCGTGTCCGTCGGTGAGCGGAATTCGATCACGAAGTCGGGACAGAGGGGGAGAAATCTCTTTCGCTGTTCGGCCGGGATCCCAGCCAGCCGCTCGCGCTGGATCCAGCCGCCATCGGGTGAGCGGATGGCTCCGTTGGGGAGGCGGAAACCGGTCGAAGAATCGAAGGTGGTCCCCGTGCCGTCGTGCTTCGCCCAGTTGCCCAGTTGCCTGTTGACCTCGTTATTCTGCTCACCCGTCTCGTACCCCGTGGGCGGCATGATCAATAGCTCTCCTTGACCAGTGCGTTCGATCCGGAGCTCTCGGTTGAGTTGACACAGCTCGAAGAGCTGGTCGTCGGAGACATCGAGGGCTGGCCGCAGCCGCAGGATGAGGGGTAGACCGATGCTGTCGGTGAGCGTCTCCGGCCCGTGGACCCTGGTTGCCATAGTGACCCACTCCAGCGGCCGTACTGTCCAGTGTTGCGCCCAGCGCCTGCTCGGTGCAGGATGCCCTCAATCATACGTGAACGCCACCCCACTGCGACCCTCTCTGGGATGGGGGTAGTCCCGGAACTAACACCCCCCAAGCGAACTGATCAAAATGCGCAAAATTCGTTGCCAGTCCACGGTTCGGCGTGGCGGACGGTGTCGCGGAGCTCCGGAGTGCTGGCGTCCCTCGAGGGGGAGGCGGGTCGTTTCTGCTGAGTGGCACGACCACCTCGGGATGCGCCACGGTCGCCGGTGCCGATGATACAATCCTGCTCGTGCGGGGGGCGGCGGCGCGATGATGCGGGTTCTGCTCTGGCTCGTGGTTTCGGCGGCGTTCCTGGCTTCGCTGAGCTTTGCCGCCGTCGCCGGGGTGTACCTCTACTACGCCCGGGAGCTGCCGGACTACTCGCAGCTCGAGCGGCGACGGGTCTTCCAGACGGGGCGGATCCTCGATCGGCACGGCGAGCTGCTCGGCGAGTTCACCGACCCGCAGGGCGGCAACCGGACGATCATCCCGTTCGAGCAGATTCCCCCGTCGTTGCGTGACGCGACGGTCGCGGCCGAGGACGCCCAGTTCTATCGACACCCGGGCTTCGATGCCATCGCGATCGTTCGAGCGCTCTATCAGAACTTCCGGGGTGGGGAGGTCGTCTCGGGGGCGAGCACGATCACCCAGCAGCTTGTCAAGAACACCCTGCTCACCTCCGAGATCAGCGCCGATCGCAAGATCAAGGAGGCCATGCTGGCGGTCGAGCTGACCCGGCGCTACTCGAAGGACAAGATCCTCGAGCTCTATCTCAACGAGGTGTATTACGGAAGTCTGGCCTACGGCGTCGAGGCGGCGGCGCAGACCTATTTCGGGAAGCCGGTCCGCGAGCTGGATCTGGCCGAGGCGACCTTTATCGCCGGGCTGCCACAGGCCCCGGCTGCCTACGACCCCTATACCAAGCCGGCGGCGGCGCGGACGCGCCAGGCCTACGTCATCGAGCAGATGGAGCGCCAGGGAATGCTCGGGCCGGCCCAGGCTGAAGCCGCGCGCTCGAAGCCGATCGTCCTGCGGCCGCCCGAACGGCGGGGGGCGAGCGAAGGGCCGCACTTCGAGGTCTTCGTGCGCGAGCTACTCGAGCGGAGCTACAGCCCGGACACCCTTTACCGCGAGGGGCTCCAGATCAAGACGACGCTCGACCTCCGCCTCCAGCGGGCCGCCGAGCGGATCGTCCGGGAGCAGATCGACGAGATCCGAGCCCGCGACGCCAGCAACGCCGCCCTGGTCGCGATCCAGCCGTCGTCAGGCGAGATCCTGGCGATGGTCGGCAGCGTCGACTTCGACGACGAGGCGATCGACGGCCAGGTCAACGTCACCCTCAGCCGGCGTCAGCCGGGCTCGGCCCTCAAGCCGTTTACCTACCTCACCGCCTTTCAGCAGAAGGGCTGGGCGCCGGCCACGCTGGTCATGGACGTTCCGACGACCTTCGGCGGGACCTACACGCCGCTCAACTTCGACGCCAAGTTTCGCGGCCCGATCAACGTCCGGCGGGCGCTGGCGGCCTCGCTCAACGTGCCGGCGGTGCGGGCGCTTGAGGTCGTCGGGATCGACCAGATGCTCCAGACGATCCACCGCATGGGGGTCAACGACCTCCGCAACGCCCAGAGCTACGGCCTGTCGGTGACCCTCGGCGGGGGCGAGGTGACGCTGCTCGATCTGACATACGCCTACGCCCCGTTCGCGAACAATGGGGTCCAGAATGGGGTCCCGCTCGATCCGCGGGCCCTCCAGCCCAGCTCGCGCCTCTACGATCCGGTGGCCATCCTCGAGATCAAGAACGGGACTGGTCAGGTCCTCTACCAGCACCCGCGCCAGGGCGGGAGCGAGGTGGCACACCCGAGCCTGGCGTATCTGATCACCCACATCCTCGCCGACGACGAGGCTCGGGCCGAGACGTTCGGGCCGGATAGCTCGCTCCAGTTGCCGCGGCCGTCGGCGGCCAAGACCGGCACGACCGACGAGTACCGCGACTCCTGGATCGTCGGCTACACGCCGGACCTGGTGGCCGGCGTCTGGGTGGGCAACACCGACAACCGCCCGATGAAGGACGTCGGGGGGGCTTCGGGGGCGGGCAAGGTCTGGAACGCCTTCATGCAGGAGGCGCTGGTAGACACGCCGCCGCGGGCGTTCCCCCGACCTCCAGACATCGTCGAGGTAGAGATCTGCGCCTTGTCGGGCCTGCTGCCGACGCCGGAGTGCCCGAAGCGGGCCAAGGAGCTGTTCGCGGAGGCCAATCGGCCGGCTCGCGCGGACGACGTTCACCGACGCGTCGAGCTGTGCAAGGTCAACGGCAAGCTCGCGTTCGATCAGGTGCCGATCAGCGCCCGCGAGACGAAGGTCTTCGTCGTGTTCCCGGCGCCGTACACCGAATGGGGCCCGAAGAATGGCTTTCCGCTGCCGCCCTCCCAGCGTTGCGACGACGTCTACCGCGGCGCCAGGGTGGCCGAGATCAGCCGACCGGGGCCAGAGACGCCGGTCAGCGGGGTGGTCCAGGTGATCGGGTCGGCCAGGATGGACGACTTCAATCGCCTCGACCTGGAGGTCGGCGCCGGAGCCACACCGACCCAGTGGACCAAGCTGACCAACGGGCGCACCCAGGGCGTCGACAACGCCCTCCTCGGGGTCTGGGACACGAGTGGCCTCGGGGCGGGTCGCTACACCTTGCGGCTGACCGTGTATGACAGCCTGGGCAACACGGTCCAGAAAACCAGCCCGGCCGTGGTCGGCGTGCCGGCGCCACCTTCGCCGGCGCCGGTTGCCTCGCCGACGCCCAGGCTGATTCC
>JACCZL010000714.1 GCA_013695975.1 Chloroflexota bacterium | reverse complement strand
ACCGCGACCGTTAGGGAGCGGCTCGCATCGGCGCAGGGCCGCTCCCTCACGGTCGCGATACCGCTCATGGCTCGAGCGACCAACGCGGAGATCAGTAGAGCAGGCCCCGGGGTGGGCAAGTTACGGCGCCCTCGCTTCTGCTACAAGTGGAGCATCGACGTCAGGAGGGATGACATGGCCCGGTCCGAGTACGCATTCGAGCGAGTCCACGACCGCGTTCACCGATTGCCGACGCCGTTCGAGGGTGGCGGCCTCGTCAACCTGTACCTGATCCGCGGCGAGAAGACCGCTGTCGTCGACAGCGGCGTCCTCGGTACGCCGACCACCTACCTCGCGCCCGCGCTCGAGTCGCTCGGCCTGCAGTTGGGCGACGTCGACTTCGTCCTCAACACCCACGGCCACATGGACCACCTCGGCGGCAACGCCGAGCTGAAGGACGCCGGTTCGGAGATCCACCTGCACCGCGACGACGCCGAGCGGGCATCCTCCAATCGACTCCACACCGAGATGGCGGCCGAGGGGCTCAAGGCGCTGGGCCTCGAGCACCTCGCCCCGGAGCGTGAGGCGTTCCTCCTACGCCTGCTCGGCCGCGAGGTCGGCGTCGACCGCCTGCTCGAGGACGGCGACACCGTCGACCTCGGGGCCGACGTCCGCCTCCAGGTCGTCCACACGCCCGGCCACACCCGCGGCTCGGTCTGCTACTGGTTCGAGTCGGCCGGCATCCTTATCACTGGCGACTCGGTCCAGGCCCGTGGGAGCCGTCCGGGTGGCCTGCCGGTGATCGAGGAGCCCCAGCTCTACCTGGGCGGCATCCAGCGCGCCGAGAGCATCGGTGCTCGGACTCTCTGCATGGGCCACGCCTTCAAGGGCCCAGATGGCGACCTCGGACCCGTCCCGACCGGCCCCGCGGTCGCCCAGGTCTTCCGCGAGAGCCTGGCGACCCACCAGGCCCTCCAGGGCGCCTTCGAGCGCGCCGTCGCCGAGGCGCCGAACGCCGGCGGCGGCGACATCGCCCGTCGCGCCCTCGACACGGTCCGCGACACCCTCCGCCTGCGCGACGAGGACGCCGACGGCCTCCCCGCCAGCGGCATCATGACCCTACCGAGCTACCTCCGCGTGGCCCGCGGCTGAACCGCGACAGGCGTTTATCCGTTCGGAGAAGCTCGACCTTCAGGTCGCGAATGGGCCCGATGAATCGCGCGCCTACACCGACGGGCCATGTTCCATCGTAGGGGCGCGATTCATCGCGCTTATCTGGCCCACCCGAAAGAGGAGGAAATGCGACGACGTTGCAACCAAGAAGCCGTTCCGGACGCTAATCCTCTGTCAGGGCGGCTGGGACGGTGGCGGCGGGATCGCGCTGCTGATCGTCGGCGAGCTCCACGACGACGCGGTGGATCTTCCCGCTGAAGGGGAACGGGGGCTCGTAGGCCTGGCTGACCGGCGATCCAGGGTCGCGGCCGCAATGGAGACCGGCGGTCGAGCCGAAGGCCCGCCAGGTCTGGGGCACCTCGCCCGATCCCACGCGCCCGCCGTTGATGAGCAGCGATCCGTTTCCTCGATGCTGGCCGCTCTTGGCAAACTCGAAGCGGAGCGTGCTGGAGCCGGTCGGCAGGTCGGCGTGTGAGGCGATCACATAGCGGATGTCCCCGAAGTTGTACTCGTAGACGAGGCGACGCTCCTTGACGAACAGCACGTAGCCGCCGAAGCGCCCACCGGCGGCCAGAATGACGCCCGCCGCCCCTTGCGGCGGGATCTCGACCTCGGCGGTGATGGAGTACGAGCGGTTGGTGACGTTCGGCGCGTTGACCCGCTCGACGCGCGCCGAGTGGGGGTAGAAGGTGAAGACGTTCCGGCCCGCGGGTCGGCCGGCCGCGCGGAGCAGCGCGCCGTCACGGTCGTCGAGCGGCAGAACACCGTACGTGCCGGCCTCGACCCACCAGCGGTCGATTAGCTCGCGCAGCTTGTGCGGATGCTGGTCGGCCAGGTCCCGAGCCTCGGCGTAGTCCTCGTCGAGGTAGTACAGCTCCCAGCGGTCGGCGTCGAAGTCGGTCCCGGCCTCGTGCCGGGCGACGGCCTTCCAGCCCCGGTGCCAGACGGCGCGGTCGCCCAGGATCTCGTAGTACTGGGTCTGTTTGCGGGTCGGAGCGTCAGCCGAGTCGAACGTGTAGGCCATGCTCAGGCCGTGAATGGGGAGCTGGGGGATGCCGTTGTAGGTCGTCGGGCCCTCGATCCCGAGCACCTCGAGGACCGTCGGGAAGATGTCCACCACGTGGTGGTACTGGGTCCGGAGGCCGCCACGGTCCTGGATGCGGGCCGGCCAGTGGACGATCAGCGGGTCGCGCACCCCGCCGCCGTGGGTGTCCTTCTTGTACCACTTGAGCGGGGTGTTGCCGGCCTGGGCCCAGCCGGCCGGGTAGTGCGGGCTGGTCGTCTCGTCGCCGAGGCGCTCCAGCGCCGCTAGCCCGATCTCCAGCGGCTCCGTGATGCGGTTCTGATAGTGCTTGTAGACGTTGACGCAGCCATTTCGGCCGCCCTCGTCACTGGCTCCATTGTCGGAGATCAGGACGATCAGGGTGTTGTCGAGCTGGTCAACCCGCGCCAGGTAGTCGACGAGCCGGCCGAGCTGGGTGTCGGTGTGCTCGAGGAAGCCGGCGTAGACCTCCATGTGGCAGGCAAACAGCCGCTGCTCCTCAGGGGTGAGGCTGTCCCAGGCAGGCACGGACGGGTCGCGCGGCGCCAGCTCGGTGTCCGGCGGGACGATCCCGAGCTGCTTCTGACGGGCGAGCCACTCGGCGCGGACGGCGTCCCAGCCTCTGTCGTAGCGCCCACGGTACTTCTCGACGTACTCGAGGGGGACCTGGTGGGGCCAGTGGGCGGCGCCGAAGGCGACGTAGAGGAAGAACGGCTTCTCCGGCGTGCCCGACTGCTGGTCGCGGACGTACTCGATCGCCCGGTCGACGAGGGCCTCGCTCAGGTGGTAGCCGGGGCCGGTCGGGACCTCGACCGGCTGGTTCCCATCATACAGCTCCGGGTGGAACTGGTCGGTGAAACCGGCCGGGAAGCCGTACCAGCGCTCGAAGCCCCGCTGCAGCGGCCACCAGTCGAACGGCCCGGCCGGGGAGGCGTCGCGCAGCGGCATCAGGTGCCATTTTCCCACGGCGAGGCAGTTGTAACCGTGCCCACGCAGGACCTCGGCGAGCGTCGCGGCCCGCTTGCTCAGCCGGCCCTGGTAGGCGGGGTAGCCGCTGGCGAACTCGGCGACGATGCCCATGCCGACCGAGTGATGGTTGCGGCCGGTGAGCAGAGCGGCGCGGGTTGGCGAGCACATCGCGGTGGTGTGGAAACCGGTGTACTGGAGGCCGCCGGCCGCGAGGCGGTCCATGTGTGGGGTCGCGATGTCCGAGCCGTAGCAGCCGAGCTGGGCGAAGCCGACGTCGTCGAGGACGACGAAGACGACGTTCGGGGCGCCCGACGGGGCGCGCGCGGGCTCGGGCCACCACGGCGTCGAATCACGGTAGGTGCGGCCGATCAGGCCGCCAAAGGCTGGCTCGCCTGGCGACATCGATGCCTCCTGAAGCGGTCTACTGGCGCCAGTTGAGCTTGCGCGCGACGTCGGCGTAGACCTGCGCGTCCGCCTCCAGCTTCTTCGCCAGCTCGTCGCCGCTGAGGTACTTGACGCGGATCTTGGTCTTCTCGGCCTGCTCCTTGAACCTGGCAGATTCGAGGGCTCCCTGGAAGCTGTCGTGCAGCTTCTGGACGATCTCCGGTGGAGTGCCCTTGGGGGCGATCAAGAACTCGTAGGGGATCTGGGTGATGTCGTAGCCCTGCTCCTTGAAGGTGTGGCTCTCCAGGCCTTCCAGCCGCTCCTCCCCGAAGATCCCGAGCATGCGCGCTTTGCCCGCCTGAACGTGGGGCAGGATGACCGTCGGCTGGGAGACCGCCGCGTCAACCGTACCGCCCAGAAGGGCCGGGATCTGCTCCCCCGCCCCGAACGGCACGATGGTCAGCTTCGCCCCGGAGAGCTCCTGGAGCCGTTCGAGCTCCACGTGGAGGACCGAGAAACGCTCGGCCATGCCAACCCGGATCGTCTCGGGCTTGGACTTCGCCTCCTCCACGAGCTCCTGCATGGTCTTCCAGCGCGACTCGTTGAGGACCGACATGGAGATCGGGGCTTCCAGAACCTGCATGATCGGCAGGACATCTTGTGGCCCCTTGTAGGGGAAGTCCTGGATCGTGGGCTGGAGGGTGACCATGGCGACCGCGGCCATCCCGAGGGTGTAGCCGTCGGGCTTCGCCTGGAGGACCTCGGAGACGCCGACCGAGCCACCACCGCCCGGGCGATTGACGACTACGACTTCCTGGCCGAGCGTCTTCTTCGCCTCTTCGGCGAGGATCCGGAAGTTCACGTCCGGGGCCGAGCCGGCGGCCAGGGGCATGATCAGCGTGATCGGCTTCTGGGGATAGGTGCCCCCGCGCTGGCAGCCCAGTGAGACCAGGACCACCAGCGCCGTGGCCGCCAGGACCGCCAGGCGTCTCCGGCCCGGGGGCATCCGCCACGTCGTTCGACCCATCGATCTCTCCCTTCCGGTTTCGGCCGGACGCCGAGCTCTCGGCGTGGCCGAGTATGCGCGGCGTCCGGGTCCGGACGATCGGGCCGTCCCGAGGAGCTGCGTGCCGGGCCGCCTCGACGTCGTACCTGCGCCGCCCACCAGGCCATTGCTCGAGCGAGCTGCCGACGGCCGATCTTGGGACAGCGTAGCGGCTCAGGTGGGTGGGCGACAAGCCATCCAGCCGGCAACCGGCAGCCGGCCGTTGGCCGTGTTGCGCCTCGGGCTCCGGGGTATAGTGTTGTTCGCCGAACGGCTGGGCAACCGGGAGCGGGCTTGATGAATGCAGAGCGAGGCTCGGCGGCGCTCGGGTCGCGTTGGCCCTGGCCGTTGCTCGCGCCCTTGGCGGTGCTCCTGCTCGGCGTGGGCTACACGGTGGCCGCGCTTCGCCTGCCGCTGCAGACCGCGCTCGGTGTCGGTCCCGGTTTCCTGCCCTTCCTGATCGGCCTGTTCATCGTGGCCTGCGCCGCCTGGGCGCTCGCGACCAGGGCCACGGCGATCCCCCCGGATCAGCCGTTCCCGCTTGGCGAGGAGGCCGGGCGGGTGCCGCTCCTCCTGGCGCTTCTCGTCGCCTACCTCGTCCTCCTGATCCCACTCGGCCACCTGCTCTCGGGCATGCTGATGGCCAGCGCCAGCATATGGGTGTTGGGGCGGCGGCCGTGGTGGGCGGCCCTCGGAATCGGGGTTGCGCTCAGCGCCGGCTCGTGGGCCCTCTTCGACCTGGTGCTAGGATTGCCGCTGCCGGCGGGACCACTGGGAGGGTAGAGAGTGGATGATCGGCGATAGACGACGAACAGCAGGCGGCGTGTCGTCCAGAGTCTACCGGTGGTGATGATGATGGACCAGCTAGGGAATCTCGCCCTCGGCTTCTCGATCCTGCTCGCGCCGGAGAACCTCCTCGCGGCGCTGATCGGGGTGGTGTTGGGCAGCCTCGTCGGCGTGCTGCCCGGTCTCGGCCCGGTGGGCGCCATGGCTGTGCTCCTCCCGGTCACGTTCAGCCTGACGCCGACCAGCGCCATCATCCTGCTGGCTGGGATCTACTACGGATCGATGTACGGGGGATCGACGACGTCGATCCTGCTCAACGTGCCCGGCGAGGCCACATCGGTCGTGACCGCCATCGATGGTCACCAGATGACGAAGCAGGGGCGGGCCGGCGCTGCGCTGGCGGTGGCGGCCGTTGGGTCGTTGCTGGCCGGGACGCTGTCGACGATGGGCCTGATGTTGTTCGCGCCGGCGCTCGGAAGCGTGGCGCTCAACTTCGGACCACCCGAGTACCTCGCGATCGCGGTGTTCAGCCTGCTGGTGCTCTCGCGCCTCTCGGGCGATCCGCTGCCACTGGCGCTGATGCTGGCTGGCATCGGTCTGGCGCTCGCCACGGTCGGGCAGAACGTCACCACTGGTGTCGCCCGCTTCACGTTCGGCCAGATTCAGCTTGCCAAGGGGATCGAGCTGGCCGCGGTGGCCGTCGGGCTGTTCGGAATCGCGGAGGTCTTCTCGGTGGCCGAAGAGCGCGCGGGGCTGCCATCGGTCATCCCGGTCAAGCTGCGCGAGCTGCTCCCGACCCGCGAGGAGTGGAAGCGGTCCTGGGCGCCGATGCTGCGGGGGAGCGTCCTCGGGTTCCCGTTCGGGCTGATCCCGGGCCCGTGCGCCGTGATCTCGACCTTCGCATCGTATGAGCTGGAGAAGCGGGTCGCGCCGGCCGACCGACGCGCCCAGTTCGGGAAGGGCGCGATCGAGGGGGTGGCGGGTCCCGAGGCGGCCAACAACGCCGCCGCGGGCGGCGCGATGATCCCACTGCTCGCGCTGGGGATTCCCTTCGCGGCGCCGACGGCGATGTTGCTGGGCGGCTTCACGATCCACAACATCACGCCAGGTCCACTGATGATCTCGCAGCACCCGGAGGTGTTCTGGGCACTGATCGCCAGCATGTACCTGGGGAACGTGATGCTGTTGGTCCTGAACCTGCCGCTGGTTGGGCTGTTCACCAGCATCCTCCGCCTTCCGAAGGACGTGCTGCTGGTGCTGATCCTGGTCATCTCGGTGGTCGGCGTCTACAGCGTCAACAACAGCCTGTTCGACCTGGGCGTCATGGTGGCCGCCGGCGTGGTCGGGTATCTGCTGCGGAAGTTCCGCCTGAACCCGACCCTGCTGATCTTGCCGCTGGTGATCGGGGCGATCCTGGAGCAGTCGCTGCTCCAGACGATCCTCCTCTCCCGCGGCCAGCCGAGTTATCTTCTGGAACGACCGATCGCGCTGGTCTTGCTGGCACTGGCGCTGGTCGTCGTGGTGCTGCCGGCGGTCCTGTCGGCCGTGCGGGGAACCCGCGCTCCATCGGCGCTGTCCGCCGCCGGACGGGCGGGACAGTTCTGACGCCCGGGCAGGTCCAGGCGCGGGTCGGTTCGCACCGATGGCCACACCGCTACGCGCGTAGCCGGTGATCACGCCCATGGTCAACCTACCCGCGGTGCGCGATCACGGCACGGACGCGGCTGCGGACGCTCTCAGGCGCGGAGTGCTG
>JACCZL010000425.1 GCA_013695975.1 Chloroflexota bacterium | reverse complement strand
GGCCTGCGGGGGCGCGGTACAGGCACTTTCCAAGTTCTTCGCGGGCTGATTGGACCCCGAGGCGGTCACGATATCGGCACCGCGCCGCGAGGACTGCGTGCGGGCCGCGATCGAGGGGCCCGAGTTGCTTGCTCAGCGGCCCCGCGGCGCCCCAACCTCGCGGACCGTGGACGGATCGGTGTGCATCCGCGGAGCCAGGTCGCGACCGTCGACGCCGGAGAGGGCGGCGTCCCTGACCGCGTCGTAGTCGGCCGGCAGGAGGACCGGGCGGTTGGCGTAGCGGTCGCCGATCCCGATGAGCGCCCCCTCGTGGTAGCGGATCTTGAACTCGGGGAACTTCAGCCCGTTCGCGGTCGAGACTACAACCGTCCGATCGCGCCGACCGATCGTCCCGCGGGCCACGAGCTTCTCGAGCACCGCCAGGGCGACGCCGGTGTGGGGATCGGTGAACAGGCCGGTCCGATCGGCGCGAGCGGCGGCCTGGGCCAGCTCGTCCTCGCTGGCCTGCTCGACGAGCCCGTCGAAGCGGCGAAGGACCCGCGCCGCCTTCTCGTAGCTGACCGGGTTGCCAATCTGGATCGCCGTCGCCAGGGTCGATTGGGCCGCGACCGGCTCGAGGTGGTCGAGCCCACGCTCGAAGGCGCGGTAGAGGGGGTTCGCCCGCTCGGCCTGGGCTACGACGATCCGCGGCAGGCGGTCGATCACCCCGAGCTGGTGCAGCATCAGAAAGCCAGCTCCCAGCGCGCCGGTGTTACCGAGGTTGCCACCGGGGATGATCACCCAGTCTGGGACCTCCCAGTCGAACTGTTGGACGATTTCGATGCTGACCGTCTTCTGGCCCTCGACACGGAGCGAGTTCATCGAGTTCGCGAGATAGATGCCCGGCTCGTCGGCCAGCCGCTTGACCATGGCCATACAGCCGTCGAAGTCGGTGTCCAGTGAGAGGACCAGGGCGCCGTTGGCAAGCGGCTGAACGAGCTGGGCGGTGCTGACCTTGTCGCGCGGCAGGATCACCACGGCAGGGATGCCGGCCACGGCACAGTAGGCCGCCACCGCCGCCGACGTGTCGCCAGTCGACGCACAGGCGACGGCCCGGATCGGCGCCCCCCGGGCGATCATCTGCTTGACCGTTGAGACGAGCACGGTCATCCCGAGGTCTTTGAAGGAGCCGGTGTGGCTGTTGCCGCACTGCTTGACCCAGAGCTCGTCGAGTCCGAGCTGCCCGCCGTAGCGCTCGGCCCAGAACAGGTTCGTCCCGCCCTCGTCCAGCGAGACGACGTTGTCGTCGTCGACGTGGGGCGCGACCCATTCCTTCTTGCCCCAGACCCCGCTCCCATAGGGCCAGGTCGTCCGCTTGTAGCGCTCGTCGAAGAGCCTGGTCCACCCGCTCGGGCTCCGCTGGCGCAGTGCATCGAGGTCGTGGGCCACCTCGAGCAAGGCCCCGCACGACGGACAGCGGTAGACAACGTCAGTCAGGGGGATCTCGCCCGGGCACCCGTCGATGCAGCGGAACCACGCCCGCGGGGTCATGCTCGTGGTACGTCGGCGAGCTCGGACAGTTCAGCCAGGCGGTCGTACAAGTCCTTGTTGACGACCACCTTGCGCTCGGGCAAGCCGCCGCGGGCGACCTGGAGGGCGATCTCGGCGATGCGGAGGCGGTGGAGATGGTCCCCTTCCTCCGAGTAGCTCGCCAGGTGGGGGGCCAGGACAACGTTCTCCATGCCGATCAGCGGGCTGTCGACCGCCAGCGGCTCCTCTTCGAAGACGTCGAGCGCCGCGCCAGCCAGGCGGCCCGCTTGGAGGGCCGCGATCAGGGCGGCCTCGTCGACCACCGGCCCGCGGGCGGTGTTGACGAGGTACGCCTCCGGCTTCATCAAGGCCAGCTGCTCGGCGTTGATCAGCTTGCGGGTCTGGGGCGAGAGGAACACGTGGATCGAGACGATGTCCGACGACCGCAGCAACTCCTCCATCCCGACCAGCGTGACGCCGGTGCCAGCGGCGGCCTCGGGGCCGAGGTAGGGGTCGTGGGCGAGCATCCGGAAGCCGAACGGCGCCGCCCGTGCGGCCACCAGTCGGGCGATGTTGCCGAAGCCGACGAGTCCGAGGGTGAGGGTCGAGAGTCGGCGGATCGGCCTCGCCGCCTCGCGGGTCCCCTCGCCACCCGCCCAGGCGCCGGCTCGGACGAAGCGATCCACCTGGAGGAGCTTGCGGTTGGCAGCCAGTAGGAGGGCCAGGGTGTGGTTGGCGACCTCCTCGACGAACGTGTCGGGGACGTTCGCCATCAGGATGCCGCGCTCGGTGGCCGCGTCGACGTCGATGTCGTCGTAGCCGACGTACGGGCGCAGGAGGAAGCGGGCCCGCCGGAACTGGTCGAAGACTTCGCTGTCCAGCGCCGCCCCGCCTGCGATCACCACATCGGCGTCCGCGATCGCATCGGAGACTCTGCCGCCGTCGCCGCGGAGTGGGGTGACGACGACATCGGCCCCGCCTTCGACGAGGGCGACGTAGGTCTCGCTGGTCGGCTCGAGAGGCTGGCGGTTGGCCACCGCCACGCGGCCCGGCCGCCGCCACCCATCAGGCCGCCAGCGCTCCAGCACATCCATCGCGGGCACATTATACTGCGGCGTCGACAGCACGCCATCCGATCGGCGCACGGAGCACGATGCACGAGCCACGGGCCCCCTCCCCCAGCCCTGCCGAGTCGCCCGCCGCCTCGCCGGTCGAGATCGTCAGCATCGGGACCGAGCTGCTGCTAGGACGCATCCAGGACTCCAACAGCTTCTGGCTCGCCCAGCAGGTCGCCGACCTGGGCGGCGCGGTCCAGCGGATCACGACGATCGGGGACGACCAGCCTACGATCGTCGACCTGCTCCGCGACGCTGTCGCCCGCGGGGCCGGCACGATCATCACGACCGGCGGCCTCGGTCCGACCCCCGACGACCTGACCGTGGCCGCGGTGGCCGAGCTGCTCGGCGTCGGGACCGTCCTCGACCGCCCGACAGTTGAGGACTACCTGCGACGGCGGGCGATCCGCGAGGAGGAGCTGACGCCGGCGCTACGGGCGATGGCCACCGTGCCAATGGGCGCCGAGATCTTCCCGAGTCCGGCCGGTTGGGCCCCCCTGATCCGTGCGCGTATGGACGGCTGCTCGATCTTCCTCCTCCCCGGCCCACCCCAGGAGGTCCAGGCGATCTTTGCCCGCTACCTGGCCGACCACTTCGGTGGTGAAGGCGGCGCTCGCGGCCTGGTCCACCGCGTGTACGTCGACATGTGGGAGTCCGAAGTCTCGCCCATGCTCCAGCAGGTCATGGACGCCGTCCCCGGCACCTACATCAAGGGCTACATCGCCCTCGGAAACCAGCGCTTCCTTCCGATCGACGTCCTGGCCCGCGGGGCCGACGATCACGCCGCGCAAGCCTCGCTCGACCGCGCCCTCGACCTCCTGGCCAGCCTCGTCGCCGAGACCGGCCGCGACTTCCAGCGCTGAGCCGGAGACGCGCTGGCGTCGCCGCGCAAGTAACACTCCCTCCGCGCAAATTGATCAAAATGCGCAAAATTGAGTCTCTCGCCCCCCAAACCCCCAGAGTTCGGGGAGGTTGGGGGGCGAGAGTCGCGCAAGCAGTCATGGAAAGCCTGCCCCTGGCCGTCGGGCCCTCGATTCGGGGACAATCGAGCGTGCTCACGGTCCACTCGACGCCGACGCTGCGGAGCCCGGCCTTGTTGTGCGGCTTTTCGGGCTGGCCAGATGCCGGGTCCGCGGCGAGCGGGGCTGTCGAGTACCTTCGGACGAAACGGGCGCCGCGTCGCTTCGCCGAGCTCGACGCGCGGGCCATCTACGTCCACACCAACAACCGACCGTTCTCGCAGATCGTGCGGCCCGGCGAGCGGCGCCTCGAGTGGCCGAGCCTCGCGCTCGATGCCCTGTCGATCCCTGAAGCTCAGCGCGATCTGGTGCTCCTCGTCGGGGCCGAGCCGGATCTACGTTGGCGCACCTGCGCCAGCACGCTCGTCGACTACTGCCGGGCGCTCGGCGTCGACACGGTCGTGACGCTCGGAGCCTTCCTGGCGCCGGTTTCGCACGGCGGCCCGGTTCGGCTCAATGGACGCTCGTCGCGACCGGACTTCGGCCGCCTGCTGACCACGCTCGGACTGCGCGACGGGGCCTACGAGGGGCCGACCGGCTTTCCGACCGCCTTGCTCGACGCCGCGCAGCGACGCGGCCTCGGCACGGCGTCGATCTGGGCCGCCAGCCCGGTGTATCTCCGCGGCCTGGTCAACCCCAAACTCTCGGCCAGCCTGCTCGGCGTCGTCGAGCGCCTGCTCGAGCTAGATCTGGGGATCACCGAGCTCGAGGCCGGCGGCCGCGACCTCGAGCGCCGGATCGACGCCGAGCTGATGACGCGCCCCGACCTGGAGCGCTTCGTTCAGCGGCTGGCCGTCGAGTCCGAGGACGACGGGGGGGTAGACGAGGGGGTAGAAGTGCCGGACGAGCTGCCGAGCGCTGACGAGATTCTGGACGATCTCGAGCAGCACCTGCGGCGCCTGGGGCACGGCGATCAATCACCGTAGGGCCACGGCGAGCCGTGGCCCTACGGCATCTCAGACGGGCGGGCGAACGTCACATCCCCCGCAACGCGAGTCCATCCACGACCCGTCACTCATGACCAACGGAGATCATCGCCGAAAAGTGCCGCGCAAGAATCAGAGGTGACAGCATCGTGACAACGGTGGGCGACGCGACCGAGCTGGATCTGGACCTCGGGCGCATCTATCGGCTGATGCTCCTGACCCGCGCCCTTGACGAGCGGATCTGGGCCCTCTCCCAACAGGGGCGGATTGGCATCACCGGTCCGGTCCGCGGCCACGAGGCGGCCCAGGTCGCCAGCGCCTGGGCCCTGCGTCCGGGCCGCGATGTCGTCTACCCATACTACCGCGACATCGGCGTGGTCTTGACGCTGGGGATGACCCCGTTCGACATCCTGCTTGGGGCGCTCGACAAGGGCGACGATCCCTTCTCAGGGGCGCGCCAGATGCCGTTCCACTTCACCTCGGCGCGCCTGCGGATGCCCTCCCCGTCCACCTCGATCGCCACCCAGATCCCCCACGCGGTCGGAGCCGCGCTCGCCAGCCGCCTGCGCGACGAGGACGCCGTGACGATCGTCTATTTCGGCGACGGCGCCGTCAGCAAGGGCGACTTCCACGAGGCGGTCAACTTCGCCGCCATCCACAAGCTGCCGATCGTCTTCTTCTGCGAGAACAACCAGTACGCGATCTCAGTCCCGCTCCAGCTCCAGATGCCCGTCGCGACCGTTGCCGAGCGTGCCTCGGGCTACGCCCTGCCCGGCGAGCGAGTCGACGGGACACGCGTCCTCGAGACGTGGCGCGCCACCCGTCGCGCCGTCGAGCGGGCTCGTGCCGGCGACGGCCCGAGCCTGCTCGAGGCGCTGGTCTACCGCCTGGGCCCCCACACCAGCCACGACGACGACACCCGCTACCGCACCCGCGAGGAGGTGGCCACCTGGGCGGCGCGCGACCCGATCGACCTCCTGCGGGCCGACCTCCTCGAACGCGGCATGATGACGCTCGAGGCCGCGCAGGCGCTCGCCGCCGAAGTACGCCACGAGATCGAGGAGGCCCTCGCGCAGGCCGAGGCTGCGCCTGACCCTTTGCGCGCCAGCGCGTTCCGCGACGTCCTCCACGAGTACCTCGTGTCCGACCCCTTCAGCCGCGCCGGCGCCGTCCGAGGCCAGGACAGCGCCGGCATCTTCGCCACCGGCGCCCACACGCTCGAGCGCCGAGCATGAGGCACAGCGTCCAGACAAGGCTCGACGGATACCGACCCAGTACAATGCCTTGGATGTGTCGACGTCGATGAGGTACGCGGTCCAGATGGAGCAGGCGTGACTCGGCCGTCAGTTTTCGGTCGTCGCTCCCGGTTCTGGAGCCGCCCCGACTGGCTGGGCGGCCATGCCGATCTGATCATCCTCGGCATCGTCGTCCTGGTCGCCGCCGTGGTTCGCCTGGCATTCGCCCTCCGTGTGCCGGTCTTCGTCACCAAGGACACCCTCGAGTATGTCGAGCCGGCCCTCACCCTGCTCGCCGGCGGACCGCTCGAGCTGGCCCAGCGGCGGACGCCGGTCTATCCGCTGTTCATCGCCGGGTCGGTGAGCCTGTTCGGCCCCGAGCTGCTGGCGATCACCTTCGCTCAGCACCTCCTCGGTGTCGGGACCGCCGCCCTGGCCTACACCATCGGACGCCTCACCTTCGGGCGGGTGGCCGGCCTGATCGGTGGGCTGCTGGCGGGGCTCTCCGGCCCGCTCCTGATCTACGAGCACTACCTGATCACCGAGCCGATCTTTGCCTTCCTGCTCGTCGGGTCGGTCTGCCTGTTCGTGGCCGGCCTGCGGACCGAGCGGCGGCTCCTGATCGTCCTCGGCGGCGTGGCCCTCGGCCTGGCCGCGCTGACCCGCCCGGTTGGTCAGGCCGTGCTGGTCGTCCTGCCCTTTGCGTTCTTGGCCCATTACCGGGCCTGGCGGCCGACCCTTCAGGCGTGTGCCCTGGCCGTGGCCGGCTTCGCCCTGCTCGTCGTCCCGTGGGCGATCCGCAATCAGGTCGTCTACGGGACGGCCGGTGCTGCCAGCGTGGGCCGCTTCCTGATCTCGCGCTCAGTCAAGCACGAGCGCAACTTCGTCTTCTACGAGCCGGCGGTCGGGGCGCAGCCCGACGAGCCTGTCGAGCGGACCCGCGCTCGCCAGATTGCCCAGGACGTCACCAACAAGCGCCCCGAGCCGGGCCAGATCTTCCAGCGAGTCCGCGACGAGCTTGGTTTGACCGAGGCCCAGACCGACGCGATGCTCAAGGACATTGCCCTTGAAGCGATCATGCGCAATCCGTCCCTCTGGGCCCAGGGCACCGTCGAGATGTTCTTCGAGCTGGTCCAGGGGGCCCCGAAGGAGGAGAGCGTCCGCTGGCATCTCGACCAGCACAACCAACCGCGAGTCGCCAACCAGTGGGGTGGCCTGGCGTACCTCCTCAGTCCGCCGACCCCGGCCCAATCCCGCGAGCTCGACGCTGCCGAAGACCTGGCCCGCGTCTTCCGCCCGACCCGCCACGAGCGGAGCCTGATCGCCTTTTTCCTCCTGGGGACCCTGGTCGCCCTGCTCCGACCGCGGGCCCGAGCGGCCCTCCTGCCGGCTCTCGTGGTGCTCGTTCTGCTGGCGGCCAGCGCCGCCCTGGTCGGCGACGTCCCCCGCTACCGTTATCCGATCGACCCGCTCCTCTACGCCGTCGCCGCCGGCGGAGTGACCAGTTTGATCGGGCTCGCGCTCGCCATCGCTCGTCGCTCCAGCTACCTGGCGGGGCAGGTCCGCGGAGCTCGTAGGGGCGCACGGCGTGCGCCCTTCGGCCCAACCGCCGGTCGGCCCGCGGAGCTGCCGGGCGCGGGCGCCACCCACTGAGCATGCTCTACCCGTCCGAGCACCCGCTCATCCGCCAGAAGACGACCGAGCTGCGCGACGTCGAGACGGCGCCCCGGCGCTTCCGCGCCCTGGTCCGCGAGCTGTCCGCACTGCTCGGCTACGAGGCCACCCTCGACCTCGAGCTCGCGCCGTGGACCGTCCGCACGCCGCTGGCTGATGCCGAGGGCGCCCGGCTCGCCCCGGCCGTTGGCCTGGTGCCGATCCTCCGCGCGGGACTCGGGATGGTCGACGGCTTCCTCGAATTGATCCCGGACGCCCAGGTCTGGCACCTCGGGCTCTACCGTGACGAGGAGACCCTCCGGCCCATCGAGTACTACAATCGCCTCCCGACCGGGCGCCTGCCGACCGGCGCCCTGACCGGCCCCCAGTCGATCGACGTCTGCCTGCTGCTCGACCCGATGCTCGCCACGGGCGGCTCGGCCGTTGCCGCCGTCGACATCCTCAAGCGCTGGGGCAGCCCACGCATCAAGTACGTCGGCCTGATCGCCGCGCCGGAGGGAGTCCAGACGCTCTCCGCCGCCCATCCAGACGTCGACATCCATGTCGCCGCCGTCGACGACCACCTCAACGAGCACGGCTACATCGTTCCCGGCCTCGGCGACGCCGGGGACCGCCAATTCGGCACCTGAGGGTCGGTGGGAGACAGTCGGCCGCGTCGCCTGGCCTGGGTGGTCCCTGGGCCGCTCGACCAGCTCACCGGCGGCTACCTCTATGATGCGCGGATCGTGCGCGGGCTCCGTGCCCGCGGCCACGACGTCGAAGTCGTGCAGCTCGCTGGCGGGCTGAGCCCGCTTCACGTACCAGCCGCCGTTCGGATGTTCCTTGCCCTGGGCGCTCGGCGCTGGAGCGCGGTGGTCGTCGACGAGCTGGCCCATGGGGCGATGCTGTTGGGCCTGCCCGGATTCCGGCTGACCGCGGCCGGGCGCTCTACTCCCGTGGTCGCGCTGGTTCACCATCTCCGCTGCTCGGAGCCCCAGCCCACGCTCGCCCGCCGCCGGGCCGCCCTGATCGAGCGGGCCGCATTGGCCCTGATTGACGCCGCGGTCTGTACGAGCGCCAGCACGGCCCGCGAAGTCCGACGCCTGGTCCGATCGGGCCTGCCGATCGACATCGTGACGCCAGGCTGGGACCTGCACGGCGAGCATGTTGCAAGTCGAGCCACCAACCGCAACGGCACTGCGACCGTGAGGGAGCGGCCTCAGCAATCCGACTCGACCGCCCCCTCACGGTCGCGATGCAGTTCTGGGAATGATCCAGAGGCAGGCGGTTTGCGGCTGCTGACAGTCGCCCATTGGACCCCCCGCAAGGGGCTGGTCGAGACGCTTCGCGCGCTGGCGCTGACCCCGCCAGGCGTCCACCTCGATCTGGTCGGCGATCAGGACCGCGACCCGGCCTACACTCGGCGGGTCTGGATGGAGCTGCGGCGGCCGGAGCTGACCGGGCGCGTCCGTGTCCACGGTCGAGTCTCCTCCGAGCGTCTGGCGGACCTCTACCGCCAGGCCGACGCCCTGGCGCTCGCCTCGACTCACGAAGGGTACGGGATGGTCCTGGCCGAGGCCCTGGCGGCCGGACTGCCGATCGTCGCGACCCGCGTCGGCGCGATCCCGGAGGTCGTGCGCGACGGTCTCGAGGCCGAGCTAGTCGAGGCCGGGGACGTGGCCGGGCTGGCGGGCGCCCTGACGCGTCTCGCGCACGACCCGATCGAGCGCCAGCGGCGATCCGCCTGCGCCCGCGAGCGCGCGAGTAGCCTACCGAACTGGGAGGAGAGCTGCGCCGCCTTCGCGGCCGTGCTGGACCGCGCAATCCTCGCTCGGGGCGGTTCACGAGCTGCCCCTGAGCGAGCGCGTGAACATCCTTCGGGGGGCTTCCGTGGCGACGGCCTTTGATCCCGCCTGGCTCGCCATGCGCGAGCCCTTCGACGAGGCCGCCCTCGAGCGGGGGGTGATCGCCTCGCTCCGAGCATGGGCCGGCCGACCAGGGCCCGATTCCTCTCTGCCGATTCGCGTCGTCGACCTCGGCAGTGGGACCGGGGTCGCCCTCCGCCGCGCGGCCCGCTGGCTTGCCCCGCGCTCGATCGACGCCTACGCCGTGGATACAGACCCGGCATTGCTCGCCGCCGCCTCGACGTCCGAGACGTCACGGACAGTCACCCCGATCCTGGCCGACGTGCTCGCGCCGCTCGCTCCGCTCGGCGGGCCCGAGGATGGCAGTGTCGACCTGGTGCTCGGGCACGCCCTCGCCGACCTGCTGCCGCTGGACCGCCTCGCCCAGCGCACAGCGGCCCTGCTGCGGCCGCGCGGCCTGGCCCACCTGGCCTTGACTTACGATGGCGAGACGGCCTTCGAGCCAATCGAGGCTCCGGCACTGGAGGCACACGTCATCGCGGCCTACCACCGCCACATGGACCGCCCGCGCGCCGCGGACCCGACCTATGGCGGCTCCCTGGCCGGCCTCCGCCTGGCCAACGCCCTCGAAGCGGCCGGCCTGGAGATCGTGCGCGCCGGCCCGGCTGTCTGGGACACCCGGCAGACGGATCAGGCCATCGCACGACCGCTCCTGGATCGCATGATCCGCTTCGTGGTCGAGAGCCTGCTCCACCTGGGCGAGCCGTCGGCGGGGGAGGTCCGTGGTTGGGAGAGGTCCCGCCGTGTCTTGCTGGACGCCGACTGCCTGAGTCTGCGCGTCCGCCACCTCGACTTGTTGGCCCGCCGTCCCGCGTAACCCGGATTCTTCACCGGGTCACGCCGAGGTCGGTGCGGAGTTCCGGTACCCGGGCACCGGGACGCTTCCTGATGGTCGCGGTTCGGATTGGCCGGGTGCTCCCAAGGTAATCA
>JACCZL010000419.1 GCA_013695975.1 Chloroflexota bacterium | reverse complement strand
GAGCCGGTCCGCGGCCCTCACAAGACCAACCGCCCGACGAGGTTCGGGCAGGGGGAAAAACGTGGCAAAAGTCTCGATGATTGTCAAGTCGAAGCGGCCGAGCCGCTTCACGACCGCGCACCCGGTGCGGCAACGCAACCGGTGCGTCCTGTGCGGACGTCCGCGCGCCTTTATGCGGAAGTTCGGGCTCTGCCGGATCGACTTCCGGCGCCTCGCTCTGCGCGGCGAGATTCCCGGCATCACGAAGTCGAGCTGGTGAGGAGCTGACCATGGCGATGACCGATCCGATCGCGGACATGCTGACGCGGATACGCAACGGGGTCCACGCTCGACATCCGTTCGTCGAGATGCCGTCCTCGACCGTGAAGGTCGCGCTGGCCGAGGTGCTGCGCGACGAGGGCTACGTGCGGGGGTTTTCGGTCCAGGGGGAGCTTCCGAAGCGCACGCTGCGGGTCGAGCTGCGGTACACTCCAAAGCAGGAGCCTGTGGTGACCGGCCTGCGCCGAGTGAGCAAGCCGGGCCTGCGTGTTTACACCGGGGCGGACGCGATCCCGCGCGTCTACGGCGGGCTCGGGGTGGCCATCCTGTCCACTTCCAGGGGGGTCATGAGCGGCGCGCAGGCGCGTCGGATGCGCCTCGGCGGCGAAGTGCTGTGCCACGTTTGGTGAAGCGGCTAGGCTAGACGGTAGACGGGATGCGGGAGGGTCTCCCCGTCTACCGCCTACCGGATGCCTCGGAGGGAATGATGTCGAGAATTGGGCGGATGCCGATCAAGGTCCCCCAGAACGTGACGATCGAAGTTGGGGAGGCCAATCACGTCGTGGTGCAGGCCGGTGACCATCGGCTCGAGCGGCGCTTGCCCGACGCGATGCGCATCGTCCAGGAGGATGGCGAGCTGCGGGTCGAGCGGCCGACGGAGTCGCGCCAGCATCGTGCGCTCCACGGGCTGACCCGGACCCTGGTTGCGAACATGGTCATCGGCGTCACCGACGGCTTCACCCGGCGCCTCGAGATCAACGGGGTCGGCTACCGGGCCCAGAAGGTCGGCGACCTGGTGATGTTCCAGCTCGGTTACTCACATCCGGTCGCATTCGAAGCCCCGCCCGGGGTGACGATCAACGTCGAAGGCAACAACCGTGTCGTCGTCACCGGCGCTGATAAGGAGCTGGTCGGGGAGACCGCCGCGCGGATCCGACGGATTCGGCCCCCCGAGCCCTACAAGGGTAAGGGCATCAAGTACGCCGAGGAGCAGATCCGACGCAAGGCCGGCAAGGCCGGCGGCAAGGGGAAGAAGTAGTGAGGCGCCATGTTCACGCGAGCAGATAGCCGGGGCATGCGGCGGGCGCGCCATCAGCGCGTCCGGCGGACGGTCAAGGGTACGGCCGAACGGCCGCGGTTAGCGGTTTTTCGGAGCCTGTCCCACATTTATGGTCAGCTCATCGACGACGGCGCGGGCCAGACTCTCGTGGCCGCGTCGGACCTCGAGCCCGAGCTGCGCGTCGCCGCGACCGGCAGCAAGAGCGAGCGCGCCAAGCGCGTCGGCCAGGAGCTGGCATCGCGGGCCCAGGCGAGAGGCATTCGCTCGGTCGTCTTCGATCGGGGCGGGTTCCTCTATCACGGGCGCGTGAAATCACTGGCCGATGGCGCCCGCGAGGGTGGATTGCAGTTTTGAACGGAGTGAGCTATGCCGAGAATCGAACCCACGGGGCTCAATCTCGAAGAACGAGTCGTGAAAGTCAATCGCGTCGCGAAGGTCGTCAAGGGCGGCCGTCGCTTTAGCTTCAGCGCCCTGGTGGTTGTCGGCGACGGCAACGGGATCGTCGGGGTCGGGCTCGGCAAGGCGAACGAAGTCCCGGACGCGATCCGCAAGGGGGCCGAGATCGCCAAAAAGCACCTGATTCGCGTGCCGATGGACGGTCAGACCATTCCGCACCCGATCATCCAGGATTTCGGGGCGGCCCGAGTCATGATGAAGCCGGCGGCGCCGGGTACCGGTGTGATCGCCGGCGGATCGGTGCGCCCGGTCGTCGAGCTGGCTGGCATCCGCGACATCCTGACCAAGTCGCTGGGCAGCAGCAATCCGATCAACCTGGTCCAGGCGGCGATGGCCGGCCTCCAGAACCTGCGCGAGCCGGCCGACGTCGCCGCCATGCGCGGCAAGGATCTCGCCGAGCTGCTCCCGCGAAGGAGGATCGCCAATGGCGGAAACCCCGGCTAGTCTGAGAATCACCCTCGTTCGGAGCCCGATCGGCAACACCGAACGGCAGAAGGCGACCGCGCGGGCGCTCGGGCTTCGGCGGCTCAACCAGGTCGTGGACCAGCCCGACAATCCGGCGGTGCGAGGTATGATCTTCAGGATCCAACACCTGCTGCGGGTCGAGTCCGCGACCGAGGGGCGGGACCAGGGACCGAGCACGAAGGGCAAGCGCGATGAACACGCATGAGCTGGCGCCACCAGATGGCGCCCATCGCTTGCGTCGGCGTAAGGGACGCGGCCTGGGGTCGGGCCGTGGGACCACCGCCGGCAAGGGCACCAAAGGTCAGAACGCCCGCTCGGGCGGCGGCGTCCCGCCGTATTTCGAGGGCGGGCAGCTCCCGCTGGTCCGGAAGCTCCCCTATCGGCGGGGGTTCCGCAACCCCTCGCGTGTGGAGTATCGACCGATCAATCTGCGCGACCTCGACCGGTTCGACGCTGGCGCGATCGTCGACCCGACGGCCATGTTGACGGCGGGGCTGGTCAAGAACGAGCGAGAGCGGATCAAGATCCTGGGGGTGGGCGAGCTCGATCGGGCGCTCACCGTCAAGGCCCATCGTTTCTCCGGCAGCGCCCGACAGAAGATCGAGTCCGCCGGTGGGAGTTGCGATGTCCTCGAGCATGCTTCAAGCGTTTCTTAACGCGTTCAAGATCCCGGACCTGCGCCAGAAGCTGATCTTTACCCTGGTGCTGCTGGCGATCTTCCGCTTTATCGCGCACGTCCCGATCCCGGGCGTGAACCTGGCGGCACTCGAGCGACTCTTCGACGAGAACCAGTTCGTCGGCTTCCTCGACCTCTTCTCCGGTGGCGCGCTGGCCAGCTTCTCGGTGGCCGCGCTAGGGGTGTATCCCTACATCACGGCGTCGATCATCATGCAGCTCCTGGTGCCGGTCATCCCGCGCCTCCAGGAGATGTCCAAGGAGGGCGAGTCCGGGCGGAATCGGATCAACCAGTTTACCCACTGGCTGACGGTGCCCCTCGCGGCGGCGCAAGCGTATGGCACCCCCCAGCTCCTGAACGCGACCGCGCCGGCCGGCGAGCCGATCATCACGAACTTCGGCTTCGAGGTCAACCCTCTCGGCACGCTCTCGATCATCATCACCATGACCGCGGGGACGATGTTGCTGATCTGGCTCGGCGAGCTGATCACCCAGTATGGGATCGGCAACGGGATCTCGATGATCATCTTTGGTGGCATCGTGGCCCGCCTACCCGCCCAGATCTTTCAGGCCGTCGTCGGCGGGACCGGATTCGTGGCGTTCGCCATCTTCATAATCCTTGGCGTGATCACGGTCGCGGCGATCGTCTTCATCTACGAGGGGCAACGACGGATCCCGGTTCAGGTCGCCAAGCGCATCCGCGGCTCGCGGATGGTTGGCGGTCAGAGCACCCACATCCCGCTCAAGGTGAACTCGGCCGGCATGATCCCACTGATCTTCGCCTCGTCGATCTTGATCTTCCCGGGGACGGTTGCCGGCTACTTTCTCGGAGTCGAGAACGAGTGGGGCCGCTGGATCGCCGAGTCGATCTACAACTTCTTCAACGTCCAGCAGAGCTGGGGCTACTGGGTGCTGTACTTCTGGCTGGTGGTAGCGTTCACGTTCTTCTACACGCTGGTCATATTCCAGCAACAGAACATTGCCGAGAACCTCCAGAAGCAGGGTGGCTTCATCCCTGGCATCCGGCCGGGCCGTCCGACGGCGGAGTATCTCTACAAGGTCCTGATCCGGATTACCCTGGTTGGGGCGCTCTTCCTCGGCATCATCGCGATCCTCCCGTTCCTGGTGAGGTCGGCGACCGGCGTGCAGACCCTTTCGCTGGAGGCCACGGCACTGCTGATCGTCGTCGGCGTCGGGCTGGACACGATGCGCCAGCTCGAGTCCCAACTCCTGATGCGGCACTATCGTGGATTCATTAAGTAGCGTGCGCGGAAGCACGTATGCTTGGGAGGACTGGCATGGACGCCATCCGGCTCAGTGCGCCAGCGTCGGCGCCGGCGGCCCCCACCATCGCGAGCGTTCGGGATGATCGGGTGCAAGTAGTACTCATGGGCCCGCCCGGCGCTGGCAAGGGCACGCAGGCCGGCACGGTCGCCGACCTGGTCGGCGTCGTCCACGTGGCCAGTGGCGACCTGTTTCGAGAGTCCGTCAAGAACGGCAACGAGTACGGGCTGCAGATCAAGGAGTACATGGACAGCGGCAAGCTGGTGCCGGACGATCTCACGGTCAAGATGGTGGTGGCGCGGCTGGACGAACCGGATGGGCTGGCCGGCTTCATCCTCGACGGCTTTCCTCGCAGCCTTGGCCAGGCCCGAGCGCTCGACGAGATGTTGGAGCGTGAGGGGCGGCGGTTGGAGCGGGTCATTAATATCGACGTCCCGGAGGAGACCCTGCTCGCGCGCCTCTCAGGCCGCTGGCTCTGCAGCGAGTGTCACGCGAGCTACCACACCGTGTACAATCCGCCCCGCGTTGCCGGCGTTTGTGATCGGTGCGGCGGTGCGCTGTATCAGCGGGAAGATGACACGCTGGAGACGGCGCGTGATCGGCTCGCGGTCTATCGGAAGGAGACAGTGCCGGTGCTCGACTACTACCGTGACCGTGGCATTCTGGTCGACGTGGACGGCGACCAGCCGATCGACGAGGTGACGCGAGCGCTCTACGACGCACTCCCGCTCCTGAGTGCTTGAATGTGATATACTCCAGGTTTGGGTCGTCGGAATCCTAGCTGACCGCCCCGCCCGAGGCCCGATGCCGACCGACGATGTGCCCGAGGTTGCGGGAACGGTGACCGACGCGCTCCCCAACGCCCTGTATCAGATTGAGCTTGGCGACGGGCATCGGGTGGTTGCCCACCTGGCGGCGGGGCTTCGGCTGGGAGGGCGGAGGCTCCTGCCGGGGGATCAGGTCGTCGTGGCGTTGTCGCCCTTCGATCGGTCGCGAGGGCGGATCACCGGGCGGCAGGAGCGGTAATCGGCGGCGGTGCCGCGTGGTGGTGGGTAGAGAGAAGGCACAGGGAGATATGAAGGTTCGGGCATCGGTGAAGGTGCGCTGTGAGCGATGCAAGATCATCCGCCGCAAGGGGGTGGTCCTGATCATCTGCAACAACCCCAAGCACAAGCAAAAGCAGGGATGAACGAGTAGCCAGTAGGCAGTAGGCAGCGGGTCCACCCCGATCCTACTGCCTACTGGCTCATGGTGGAGGGCAGAGGTGGCACGGATCGCTGGAGTGGACATTCCGCGGGAGCGGCGGGTCGAGGCCGGGCTCCTGAGTATCTATGGGATCGGCCCGACCAGGGCTGGTCAGATCCTACAGCGGACGAACGTCGACCCGAACACGCGGGTGCGCGATCTGACCGAGGACGAGGTCAACCGTCTACGGGAGATCATCGACCGCGAGCTCAAGGTCGAGGGTGATCTGCGCCGCGAGGTCAACCTGAATATCAAGCGGCTGATGGAGATCGGCTGCTATCGAGGGCTGCGGCACCGCAGGAACCTGCCCGTGCGCGGCCAGCGAACTCGGACCAATGCCCGGATGCGGAAGGGGCCGCGCCGGACGGTGGCAGGACGCCGCAAGGCCGCGGCCAAGAAGTAGGGACTAGGGACGCGGCCTGCTGCGCCCCGTCTGGGCGCAGCGGGCTGAGCCCCTGCGAGCGAGGGAGAGAGTCGAGTGGCGGAACGTAGACGAGGCACGGCGCGCGTCCGGCGGCGCGAGCGTAAGAACGTCCCGGTTGGGAATGCCTTCATTACATCGAGTTTCAACAACACCCTGGTGACGCTGACCGACCTTGACGGCAACACGTTGGCCTGGTCGAGCTCCGGGTCGTCCGGCTTCAAGGGTTCGCGCAAGAGCACGCCCTATGCCGCCGGCTTGGCCGCCGACGCCGCCGCCCGCAAGGCGATGGAGCACGGCGTGCGCCAGGTGAGCGTCTACGTCAGGGGGCCCGGTTCTGGACGAGAGTCGGCGATCCGATCGCTGCAAGCCGCGGGCCTGGCGATCTCCTCGATCGTCGACCGCACGCCGATCCCGCACAACGGCTGTCGACCCCCGAAGAAGCGCCGGGTATAGCAACGCGTGGTCAGTGGACTTCGACTGACCACTGAGTCGCAGGAGCACGAATGGCACGATACACCGGTCCGGTCTGCCGCATCTGTCGGCGGCATGGACTCAAACTCTTTCTCAAGGGCGAGCGCTGCTTTGGGCCGAAGTGCGCCATCGAGCGGCGGAACTTCCCGCCCGGGGATCACGGGCAGCGTCGTCGAAAGTTCTCCGAGTACGCCAATCAGCTCAAGGAGAAGCAAAAGGCCCGCTACGTCTACGGCGTGCTCGAGCGGCAGTTTCGCAAGCACTTCCAGGAGGCTGAGCGGCAGCCGGGGATGACCGGCGCCAACCTGCTGCGGGTGCTCGAGCGGCGCCTCGACAACGTCGTGTACCGCCTCGGCTTCGCCGACTCGCGTAGGCAGGCGCGACAGCTCGTGCGTCACGGTCATTTCGCCATCAACGGCCGACGAACCGACATCCCGTCGGCGCTCGTGAAAGCCAACGACGTCGTATCGGTGACCCCGAAGGGCCGCGAGCTCGAATATTTCAAGATCGTGCAAGAGGGCCTGGCCCAGAAGGCGCCGCCGAGCTGGTTGGAGCTGGACCCCGCGGGCATGGGAGGGCGCGTGCTCAACCTGCCCGGGCGCGACGTCATCGAGGCGCACGTCAACGAGCAGCTCATCGTCGAGTTCTACTCGCGGTAGCAGGTCTTCAAGAGCGGCCGCGCGGGGCCGCGCATATCGAATCAGTCTGCCGGTCGGCCGCGCGGCCATCCGATCGGGAGGAGGCGCAAGTCTTGGTCGAAGATAGCATTGCAAAGGTGGACGTGGTCCACACGTCCGATGAATTTGGCCGCTTCCAGATCGAGCCGTTGGAACGCGGCTTTGGTTTGACACTGGGCAACGCGTTGCGGCGCGTCCTGATGTCGTCGCTGCCGGGCGCTGCCGTCACCCAGGTGAAGGTCGACGGGATCTATCACGAGTTCGCGACGATGCCGGGCGTCAAAGAGGACACCACGGAGCTGGTGTTGAACCTCAAGCAGCTACGCCTGAAGTCGTTCAGCGAGGAGCCGGTCCAGGTTCGTCTGATGGCGTCGGGGCCTGGCGTGGTGACGGCAGGCGACCTGGTGTATCCGAGCGAGATCGAGATCGTGAACCCGGAGCTGTACATCGCGAGCCTGGACAACGGCGAGGCTCGCCTCGAGCTCGAGCTGACCATCGAGAAGGGCAGCGGGTATATGCCGGCCGACGGGCGAGAGCCGCCCGCCCTCGGCGTGATCCCGGTCGACGCGCTGTTCTCGCCGATCCGCCGCGTCAACTATCACGTCGTGAACACCCGCGTCGGGGCGCGCACCGATCTGGATCGCCTGACGCTCGAGATTCAGACTGACGGCACGATCTCGCCGACCGACGCGCTGGTCCAGGCGGCATCGGTGCTCCAGGAGCAGTTCAGCGTCTTCACTGAGCTGCAGCAGCCGACGCGACGGTCTCAGGGTGCAAGTCTGGTCGAGGGCTCGGTCCCCAGTCACCTCCTGGACATGTCGATCGACCAGCTCGACCTCTCGCAGCGCACCTACAACTGCCTGAAGCGGTCGCAGATCACGAAGGTTGGGCAGGTGCTGGAGATGACCGAGGAGGAGCTCCTGGCGCTGCGGAACTTCGGCCAGAAGTCGCTCGAGGAGCTGCGCGACAAGCTTCGCGAGCACGGGCTCTCGGCCGGCCCGGATGGCGATCAGACGCTGGAGGCCGAGTCGGCCGCGCCCCGCAACGGCCAGGACGACGACGCCTTCGCGCTTGGCGACGACGAAGCGTAGGCAGATCGGAGGAACGGCGTGCGACATCAGATCGGCGGGCGCAAGCTCAGTCGGCCGACCGGCCACCGGCTCGCGATGATCCGTAATCAGGTTACCGATCTCCTGCGGTATGAGAAGCTCCAGACCACCGAGGCCAAGGCCAGCGAGCTGCGCCGCGAGGTCGAGCGGGTGATCACGCTCGCCCGCGCCGGTGACGTTCACCGTCGCCGCCTGGTCATGAACCGGGTGTACGACTCGCGGGTCGTCTCCAAGCTCTTCGACGAGCTGGCGCCGCGCTTCAGCGACCGACCGGGCGGCTACACCCGCATCATCAAGCTCGGCCCTCGCCGGGGCGATGGCGCCCCGATGGCCCAAATCGAGCTGGTGCTGTAGGCGAAGGGATTGCGACCAGGTCGACGAGGACGATCCGACTCGACCTGGCGTATGAGGGAACGAACTATCACGGCTTCGGCCTCCAGCCGAACGGGCCGACCATTCAGGAGGTGCTAGAGGAGACGCTCGCGACGATCCTGGGCGAGCGACCGCGGGTGATCGCGGCGGGACGGACCGATGCGGGAGTGCATGCGAGCGGGCAGGTGGTGAGTTTCCGGACTATGAGCCGCCTGTCTCCGGCCGCTTTGATGCGCGCGGCGAACGCGCGACTGCCGGACGACATCCAGGTCGAGTGGGCTGCCGAGATGCCGCCCGAGTTCGACGCCCGTCGCAGCGCCCTGCGTCGACGCTATCGCTACACCATTTGTAACCGACGCCGGCGCGACTTCTGGCAGCGGCGCTGGAGCTGGCACATCGGGGACCCCCTGGACGTGCTGGCGATGCAGGCGGCCTCGGATCTCTTGCTCGGTCGTCGGGGCTTCGCGGCCTTTGTTGGTCAGGTGGCGCGCGAGCCGGCGACGCGCTCGACGGTGCGGACGGTGGAGCAGGCGACCTGGCGAGCTGAGCGTGGTATCCTCCTCTTTGACATTACTGCCGACGGGTTTCTGCGCCACATGGTGCGCGGGATCGTCGGCACGCTGGTCTGGGTCGGTCGCGGGCGGCTGGACGCCGCCGGCTTTGGGGAGATCGTGGCGTCGGGTGACCGCCGCCGAGCCGGCCCGAACGCGCCGCCTGCAGGGTTGATGCTGGTCGGGGTGGAGTATCCGGAACGGTTCACGCGAGAGGATACAGAGCATGATGAAGACCTATGCACCCAAGGCGGGGGAGATCACACGGACCTGGCACGTGATCGACGCCTCCAATGAGGCGGTCGGACGGCTGGCGACGGTCGTGGCGCGGCTGCTCAACGGCAAGCACAAGCCGACCTACGCCCCGTACCTTGATGGGGGCGATCACGTCATCGTGATCAACGCCGAGAAAGTCATGCTGAGCGGCGGAAAAGCCGACCAGAAGATGTACTATCGCCACTCCGGCTATCCCGGCGGCTTCCGTGCCGTGCGGGCAAGCGACGAGCTGGCGAAGCGGCCGACCAGGGTCATCGAGCGGGCCGTAAGAGGGATGTTGCCGCGCACCTCCCTGGGTCGACAGATGTATCGCAAGCTGCGCGTGTACGCCGGGTCCGCGCACCCGCACGCCGGCCAGGTCGCGCAGAATCGCGAGGAGACGACGTCATGAGAGATCGGGCAGCCGCGAGGAACCAGTTCACGGCGGTAGGGCGCCGCAAGACGAGCATCGCCAAGGTGCTCCTCCAGCCGGGCGCCGGCAACGTCATCGTCAATGGCCAGCCGATGGAGGAGCGGTTCCCGCGCTCGTCCCACCAGCACGCCATCACCCTCCCGTTGCGGGTGACGAATATGATCGGCGCCTACAACGTCCTGGCCCAGGTCCAAGGCGGCGGGGTCACTGGTCAGGCTGGCGCCATCGTTCACGCCACGGCGCGCGCCCTGGTCAAGGCCGAGGAGGCGACCAAGCCGCTCCTCCGCCAGGCCGGGCTCCTCACCCGCGACCCCCGAGCCAAAGAGCGCAAGAAGCCAGGCCTCAAGCGCGCCCGCAAGGCCCCGCAGTACACGAAGCGGTAAGCCGGAGAGTGGAGAGTGGACGGACCCACTCTCCACTCACGTCGGCGTCGTGCGCTCAGCCGGCCAGATCTCCAGCGCCCGTGGGGGGATTGGAGCGCCTTCGTAGGCGCGCGGCTCGTCGGGCCAGCGCTCCTGCCAGTAGAGCCCGCCCGTGGGGGCCTGGTAGTGCCAGAAGTCGACGCCGAGGCCCTCCTCGCGGCCCCGGGCTGACGTGACGGTGATGCTGGCCGCGCCCTCGTCGGTGAGGCGGTAGAGCGAGTCACCGCGGCGAACTTCGCGGGCGCCGTCTTCGGCTGAGGGCGTTACCAGCTCGAGCATCGCCAGGGCCAGCCCGCCGGGGGCGACGTAGAGCCAGTGCCTGGCGTCCTCAGCGCCAAGGCGGTGGATCGTCCAGGCGCGGCCGGAGGCGAAGTAGGTGATCGTCAGCTCGACCAGGTAGTCGACGCCCTCGTAGGTGATCGCGTCGCCCGGCGCGAGGGCCGCGATGACCTCGGCGCCTCGCGCCGGCTCCTCCGCGGCCAGGAGGTCGCTCGGGTTGCGGGTCGGCGGGCGCTCGCCGCGCAGCAGCTCGAGCCGCTGGTCGAGGTCGCGCTCCCAGGTCTGGGCCGCTCGCAAGACGCCTGCGGCGTCCTGGCGGTCGCCGAGCTCGAGGGCGTCGACCTGTCGGGCGATCCGGCGGAGCCGTTCCGACACCAGGTCGTCGTACCGTCCGAGGACGGCGACGTCCTCGTCGGCTAGCTCCACCGTCTCGTACCAGGCCGACTCGTCGTAGCGGCTCGATTCCAGGTCGTCGGCGACGCCCTTTAGACGGGCGGCCGCCCGCGCGAGCTGGGGCTGCCCATCAGCCAACGCAGCGAGCCGCGCGGCCTGCTGACGGGCCTCCGTGGCGATCCTGGTGCGGAAGAGGCGGTCTTGCTCGAGGACGCGGCGGTGGCCGACCAGCTCGTCAAGCGCGACTGCCTCCTCCCTACTCCGCCGTAGCACGACGTAGCCGGCGAAGATCGGCGGCAGCCCCAGGATCGCGGCCAGCATCAGCCCCAGGACGAAGCCACCCCCACGCAAGTCGCCCGAAGCCGCCGTCACGATCAGCCAGAGGACGGCCAAGCCCCCCAGGACCGCCCCCAATCCGATCAGCCCGAGACCCATCGCTCGTCCTTGTGGCATCGTTATGAGAAGCCCCCGCTCCCGCCGCCGGAGCCCCCGCCACCGCCGCCACCACCCCCGAAGCCGCCGCCGCCGAAGCCGCCCCCACTCCAGCCACCTCCGCCGCCGCGGCTCAGGATTTCGGACGTGCGGTTCAAGAGGTCGGCCAGGCTGTCGCTCGTCCCCTGCGGGCCGCCGCCATCGCCCGAGTCGCCCCAGCCCCCGGGCTCCGCCCGCGTGGCCGCGCCGCCGGTCCCGCCTCGCCGTCCGGGGTAGTTACCGCCCCCGACCGTGCCACCCCACCCCCACGGCGACGGCATGATGACGACCGGTCCGCCACCGACTCCGTCGCCGCCGATGTGGCCGGCCGGTCGGTACCAGCGGGGTCGCGGGGTGCCGACCGAGGCCAGGTTGCGGACCCAGGTCTGGTCGACGCCGAGCGCGACGGCATAGGGCAGCCAGGCCTCGAAGTGTGGGCGCTCCGCCTGGAGGTGGGCATCGTCGTTTCGCTCCCGTAGGAACCTGCCGAAGGCCCGCCAGCGCGCGGCCTCGAGCGCCCCGCGCCGAGTCCGCCGCGGCATGTGGGCGGACTGCCAGCGCGCCAAGCCGCCGAGCAGGGCCAATGCGAGGAACGGGAGCCAGGCCAGGTCGACGTAGGCTGCGAGTACGAAGAGCGCCACCAGCCCCCCGCCGAGGCCGACGAACAGTAACCCATTCCCAATCGCACGGTAGCGCCGCCGGGCCTGCTCCGGGTCGCCGTGGAAGAGGCCGGCTCGGACGACCTCGGCGTGGAGCTGGTCCTGAAAGAGCGGGATGCTCCCGACGAAGCGGTGCTTGAGATCGGACAGGCGGACCTCGCGAGCGTCTCCAGGAAAAAGGGTAGCGAGGACCGTCTTCTCGTAGGCGCGTAGACCGGTCGGGTCGGGTTTGAGCAGCTCGAGGTGGTAGTCGAGCGATGAGCCCTGCAGCTCCGGGTTCCGCTCTTCAGCCATCCTGAGGATCCCCCGATTTGCCAGATCGACCAGGCTCGCCACGACGTCCTGGACGTCGGCTCGCTCGTCGACCAGGGTGCCGACGACGCCGGCCGGCAGGTCGCTGGGCGGCTCGCTCAGCCGCGGCGGGACCGCGCCGACATCCGGGTCGCGACCGCGAACGTACCACCGTCCGGCTAGCCAGAGTCCCCCGAGCACGAGGATCGCCAACGACCCGAGGAGCGCAAAGAAGTTCAGGACTGGCCGGGCGTCCTCGGCGAACCAGTCAGCCAGGTCTGCCCCGGCCTGCCAGCTCGGCGGGCTCGCCGCGACCAGACCGTGCGGGAACTGGGCCCTGATCTGGAAAGCCTGACCCGCTGGGACCTCGGCTGCCTCGAACAGCGCGGTGCGCGTGTCCGCGAGCCGCGTCTGGGCGGCCAGGCGCTCAGGATAGGCGGCCAGGCGGACCTCCTCGGGTGGGACATCGCGCGGGAAGCGCAGCGTGACCGTCGAAGACAGGACCGGCGCTGGGCGATCCGCGTAGACGGCGTTCCAGCGAAGCTGATCCCCGCCTTCATAGACGCGGATCCCGCCGTCGACACGGTAGCGCAGGACGAAGGTCTTGGTCCCCCCACGCGTGGGCGGGAACCACCACTCGACGCGGGCGTTCCCCTCCTCGCGCGTCGCCGCGAAGGTGTACGGCTGCCCGCTCCCCCGCGTGTACCGCCGCTCTGGTTCCTCGACCGAAAGGTCGGAGATTCCAGCGACGCGATCAAGCGGGATCTCGCGGAACCCTTTCCGCAGTGTCCCGTCGATGCGCAGGACCTGGGTCTCGGCGACCGTAAAGGACCCGTCAGGCTGGAGGACGATCTCGACGTCGTAACGGTCCCAGACGAAGGGCGACGTGTCCTGGGCCAGGGCCGGCGAGCCCCCGACGGAGGCGATCAGGAGAGCGAGCGCCAGCAACCAGCGCCATCGTCCCATGTGCCGATTATACCGAGCCCAGCCCGCCTTCCTCCGGGGCTACGCAGCGAGGGCGCGGCCGAAGCACTCGGCGGCGCGTCTGGTGTCGCCACGAGCCAGGGCGGGAGGCCGCCCTACTCGAGGTATTCGGCGAGGCGGCGGCGCAGGGAGGGGCGGCGGAGCTTGGTGATCGCCTCGGCTTCGAGCTGGCGGACGCGTTCGCGGCTGACGCCGATCATCTGGCCGATCTCGCCGAGGGTGCGGGGGCGCTGGTCGGAAATGCCGAAGCGCATCCGTAGCACCATCCGCTCGCGCGGGGTTAGCTCCTGAAGGGCGGCGTCGAGGTAGTCGCTCAGGAGCGTCCGCTCGGCCACATCGGCCGGGGCTTCCTCGCCCTGGTTCGAGAGCAGGTCGCCGAGCGTGTTCTCTTCGTCGCTACCGACAGGGGTCTCGAGCGAGATCGGGTTGGCCGAGGCTCGGAATGCCTCGCGGACCTTCTCGACGGGCAGGCCCAGCTCGAGGGCCACGTCCTCCGGCTTCGGGTCGTGCCCCAGCCGCTGCTGGAGACGCTGGAACGTGCTGTAGACGTGGCCGATCTGATCGATCATGTGGACGGGGACGCGGATGGTGCGGCTCTGGTTGGCGATCGCCCGCGTCACAGCCTGACGGATCCACCAGTAGGCATAGGTGCTGAACTTGAAGCCGCGGCGGTAATCGAACTTCTCGACCGCCCGCGAAAGGCCCAGGCTGCCCTCCTGGATCAGATCGGAGAACGGGAGGCCCCGTCCCAGGTAGCGGCGGGCCACCGAGACGACCAGGCGCAGGTTCGACTCCATCAGCTTGCGCCTGGCCGCCTCCCCGGCGATCAGATCCTGCTCGAGGATGGCGAGCCGCTGGAGGTCGCTAGCCGCGACGCTGTCGAGCATGGCCGCGGCGTTCACGCCGCGCTCGAGCGCCTGGGCAAGCTCGACCTCTTGCTGCGCCGTCAGGAGCGGGATGCGGGCGATGTCCCGGAAGTAAATGCCCAGCGGGGAGTCGACGTTGGTTTCAGAGTTGTCGGCGGCCGGTGTGGCCGGGGTATGATCGGGCTCGGACGCGCCGACGATCGCGGCGAGTTCATTCCAAGCCGGGCCGATCGTTTCGGACCCCGAATCCTGGTCGCTGGAGGACCCGTCGCGGAGCAGGCGATCATCGATAATCATCGTCAGCTTCTAGGACCGATCAGAATCGCCAGGTCACGGTGGTCTGGAGGCCGCCACACCCCCGGAACACGCCACCCACCCACGCGCTCCGACCAGCCTGTTTACATAATAGCCCATCAGGAGTTCGCGCCGCAACCGTTGGTGCAAGGACGCCGCGCCGCGATCTGCCCCGCCAGGTGATGCGAGTGTAGAGCCTTGGAGCCTTGCTGTCAAGCCTTTGCCAATCCCGATGCTATAGTCCTCGGGTCGGAGGTGCCACCATGACCGTCCAAACTCGCCCGCCGGAGCTCGATCCGGCCGTCGAACGCGCCAGTCTGACCGAGCAGCTCGCCGAGTTTGTCGTCGACGCCCGGGCCGAGGCCGTGCCAGCCGCCGTGCGCGAGCAGGCGGCCTGGTGGGTGCTCGATTGGCTCGGCTGTGCGATCGCCGGTCTCGAGACGGAGCCGGGCCGGATCTTCCTGCAGCATGCGACCGACCAGCCGGCCGGGCTCGCGTCGTGCCTCGGTCTCGCGGACGGGCGCGCCCCCCAGGCGGCGGCGCTCCACAACGGTGGCGTCTCGCACATCGTCGAGATGGACGATGTTGACCGGGCGTCGGTGATCCATCCCGGCGCTGTCGTGATCCCGGCTGCGCTGGCCGTCGGAGAGCGCATCGGGGCGAGTGGGCGAGATCTCCTCGCGGCGATCGCACTCGGCTACGAGGTGGCGATCCGGGTCGGCGAGTCTGTTGGCAAGACCCACTACTTTTACTGGCACAACACCGCTACCTGCGGTGTCTTCGGCGCAGCGGCGGCGGCCGGTTGGCTGCTTGGGCTCGACGCCCGGCGCATGACCTGGGCCCTCGGGAGCGCCGGCACCCAGGCCGGTGGGCTCTGGGAGTTCATCGCCGACGGGGCGATGTCCAAGCACCTCCACACCGGCCGAGCGGCGGCCAACGGCGTCCTCGCCGCCGAGCTCGCGGCGCTCGGGTTCACTGGCGCCCGCCGGATCCTTGACGGACGCCAGGGCTTCTTCGCCGCCACCGCTCCCGATGGCAATCCATCCGCCGTCACGGCCGATCTCGGCTCTGGCTGGAAGCTGCTCGGGGTCTCGATCAAGCCGTACCCGTCGTGCCGTCACACCCACTCCGCCATCGACGCCGCGCTTCAGCTCCGCCGGGAGCATGGCCTCCGCATCGAGGACATCGAGCGGGTCGACATCGCGGGCTACCACTCCGTGCTCGAGCTCACCGACAATCCGACCCCTCAGCACCTGTACGCGGCCAAGTTCTCGGTCCAGTACTGCGTGGCGCGGGCCCTCGCCGACGGTGCGGTGCGCCTCTCGGACTTTAGTGACGAGCGCATCGCCGATCCGGCCGTCCGCGACCTGATGGCGCGGACCGGGGTCCGTCTCGATCAGGCCCTGGACGCTCGCTACCCGCGCGAGTTCCCCGCCGCGGTCACCGTGATCCTTCGCGATGGACGGACCGTGCGGGCCCTCGTCGGCAGCCCGAAAGGGGACCCTGAGAACCCGCTCACGGCGGACGAGCTGACTGCCAAGTTCCAGAAGATGCTGCCCGGCACGCCGTATGAGGGGCGCGCCGAGGAGCTGCTCGCCACGATGGTCGGATTGGACCGGCTCGGCAACGTACGCGGCCTGTTGGCCCTCGGAGGGGATCGATGATCGCCCGAAGCGCGATCTGGATCGCGATCCTCACCCGGACGCCGGTGTTCCGAGCCGAGTAGGGCTGGCTTCCGCGCCGGTGAGGGCCTGAGCAGGTCGGGGGTGAGCGCCGCGGAGGCAGTCGCGAGAGGCACGAGCCGGTCGGTGGCGACGCCCGCCGCCGTTCGGGTCGGTCACTGGGCGCCCTGGCTGGTGGCTGCGCTGCTCGGCCTGCTCGCTCTGCTTCCCCGCATGGTCGACGTCGACCGTTTCCTGACGACCGACGAGGTTTTCTGGATGGGCCGGACAGGCAACTTTGCCCGGGCCCTCGCCAGCGGCCAGCTCGGGCAAACCTTCCAGTCTGGCCATCCGGGGGTCACCACGATGTGGACGGCACTCCTCGGCATGGGCCCCGCCCAGGCCGGGGATCTCGCCGGTGCCCGTCGGATCGTCTCGCGGCGCGAGGTGAGTCAGAACCCGATCTTCATGGACGGGCTGCCCCAGGCGCGGCGCGCCTTCGGGGTCGTGACGGCGGCCGGCGTCGCCCTGGCGGTCCTGCTGGCCTGGCGCCTGTTCGGGCCGGGGCCAGCCGTGCTGGGCGGAAGCCTGCTCGCGTTGGACCCCTTCTTTCTTGCCCACGCCCGGCTCGTCCACATCGACGCCTCACTCGCGATCTGGATGACGCTGGCCCTGTTGGCGGCGGTCGCCCAATGGTCGGGCAACGGCAGTAGGTGGATGCTCGGGTGCGCCGGCGTGGCCACGGGCCTGGCGCTCCTGTCGAAGTCGCCGGCCCTGCTCCTGCTCCCCTTCGTGCCGCTGTCGGCGCTCCTCCTGCGTGGCAGCCAGGCGGTGCGCGATCGACGTGTCTGGCGGGATCTGGTGCTCTGGGCCGCGCTGACCGGACTGACCTACGTGGCGCTCTGGCCGGCGATGTGGGCGGCGCCGAGTGAGACGCTCGGCGGTGTCCTCGCATTCGTCCGTGACAACGCGAACCCGTCCCAGGCGCCGGTGGCCGATGAGGAGGGGACTGGCCCCCTTTTCTACGGGTGGGTGTTGTTGCTGCGCTCGACTCCGCTGACGCTGCTTGGGCTCCTGCTGCTCCTGCTCGCTCGGCCGCTTGGTCGAAGCGCTCGCGCTGCGTTCGTGCTCGCCCTGTTTGGCGTCGGCTTCGGGCTGGCGATGACCCTCACGGCCAAGAACTTCGATCGTTACCTGCTGCCGGTCTTTCCGGCGCTCGACCTGCTGGCCGGCCTCGGATTCTGGCAGGCGCTTGCCCGTCTGGCGCCAGCGACAAGGCGCGCGACCTGGACCGGGGCGGTGGCCGCCGGGATCATCGGACTTTCCGGCTGGTGGGTCGCCGGCGCCTGGCCCCACGTCCTCACCTACGCCAATCCCCTGCTCGGGGGGCCGGCGTTCGCGAGCGCGCGGATCACCAGTGGCTGGGGCGAGGGCCTCGAGCAAGTCGCGGCCTATCTGCATCGACGCCCCGAGGCCGAGCGCCTGCGGGTAGCGATGCCGGGAGAGATTTACAAGACGGTCCTTGATGCCCAGTTCATCGGTCAGGTCGCGCCGGCTGAGGGTGCCGACGCGGCCGCCTACGACTACTTCGTCGTGTACATCCGCAACCTTCAGCGCGGCGAGCGACCAGAGTTCTTCGACGAGCGCTTTCTGCTCTGGGCGCCCGAGCTGACGGTATCGCTCAGCGGCGTCGACTACGCCTGGGTCTACCAGACCTCCGCCGGCGCCCCGGTCGGGGCGACGTTCGGCGGGGTGCTGGATCTCGAGGGCTACGGAGTCGAGTCGGCCGTCGTGCGACCGGGCCGCCGCCTCCAAGCGCGGCTGCGCTGGCGGGCGGGAGCGCCCCCTCCGCCCGACCTCCGGGTTGGCGTCGAGCTTCGTCCGGTGGACACCGACGGCGAGACGCTCCGCGAGACTCTGCCACTCCAACGCGAGGACGTGCCCTGGGAGACCGGTGCCCTCGTCGAGGCGACCTACTCGGTCCCCATACCGGCCGACGCACGGCGCGGCTCGTATGCCCTCGCGGTCGATGTCCTGGACGCCGACGGTCGGTCATTGCCCCTGACACGCCGACCGTCGCTCGGACCCGAGGCCGTCCCCGAGCCTGACGCGGTGGCGCTACGGGGCGTCCAGATCCGGTGAGCCCGCCTGGGATCGGAACCGTTACAACATGCAGGGGTGACTGGAGTGAGGATAGTCTGGTTGGTGTTACTGATCGCGTCGCTCCTGCCCGCACTCGCTGTGCCGACGGCGCAGGCGGGGGGGTCGCCGTTCCACGAGCTCTGGCGTCAGGGCCACGCCGAGGGGTTCGTCGGCTGGGAGCTGGCGAATGTCGGCGTGGTCGACGGTCGGCTGGTTTTCACGCCGCCCGCGGTGGGCGTGGCCGGTCGGCGGAGCGGGACGGCGCTCAGCCCCGAGCGGCCGACGTCCGAGCCGTTCCGCGACCTGATCCCGTCGTGGAACGCTGAGACGCCGACGGGGACCTGGCTCGAGGCGCGGCTGCGGGCCCGAATCGACGGACGCTGGACTCGCTGGTACGTGCTGGGGGTCTGGACCTCAGACGGAGCCGTCGAGGCGCGGCACAGCGTCGATGGACAGGACGACGCCGATGCCCGAGTCTTGACCGATACCCTGGCGTTGCGCACCGCTGGACAGGCCTATCAGCTCGAGCTCGGCCTCCACAGCGACCACCCGGACCGCTCTCCGGGGGTGTCGCTGGCGGCGGTGCTCGCTTCGCGGACGAGTGGGTCGGCTGGCGTCGGCGGCACCGAGCGCCGAGCCTGGGGCAGGACCCTCGACGTCCCTGAACGCTCCCAGATGGTTTATCCCGAGGGTGGCGAGGTCTGGTGCAGTCCGACTTCGACCAGCATGGTGATGGCCTACTGGTCCGTTCGACTCGCGAACCCCGGGCTCGACATTCCGGTCCCGCAGGTGGCAGCGGGTACCTATGACTCGGTGTACCGGGGCAACGGCAACTGGCCATTCAATACCGCCTATGCCGCGCGAGGTGGGCTGCTCGGGTACGTCAGTCGGTTCTCGTCGCTCGAGCAGGTCGAGCGCTGGATCGAGCTGGGGGTTCCGATCGTCGCGAGCCTGGCCTGGGGCCCTGGCCAGCTTGCCAACGCGGCGATTGGCTCGACTGATGGGCATCTCCTGGTGATCGCCGGCTTCTCCGAGCGCGGTGACGTGGTGGTAAACGACCCGGCCGGCGATCCGCGTCGCGGCGAGGCGGTGCGGCGGGTCTACGACCGCGGGCAGTTCGAACGGCTCTGGCTCGAAAGCTCCGGCGGCGGCGTCTACCTGATCTATCCGGGAAACCACACGATCCCCAGCGGGGCGCGCGGCGCCTGGTAACGGAGGGGCGGTTCGCGACGGGCCTTCCAGGGGGGCGCGGCTTGCAG
>JACCZL010000417.1 GCA_013695975.1 Chloroflexota bacterium | reverse complement strand
GTCGAACGGTCGCAGCACCTCCCCACGAAAGTTGATCCGCTCGGTCACCTCGCGGACGTGGTGCAGCGGGACGATCCGCTCCGGCTTGACCCAGAAGTACGAGTTGCCGTAGCCCTGCGGCACGCTCTGGCGGGCGATCTCGAGGATCTCGCGGAACCCCCGCGTGACGATCAGCCCGAGACCTGGGAACTCCTCCTGAAGCAGGGCATTGGTGGCAACCGTTGTCCCATGCGAGATGGCGGCCACCCGCTCCGGCCCAAACCCGACCTGCTCCATCACCTTGCGGACGCCATTCATGAAGCCGATCGCCGGGTCGGCCGGCGTCGTCGGCGTCTTGGTGGCGAACACCCTCCCCGAGTCCTCGTCGAGCGCGACCACGTCGGTGAAGGTGCCGCCGGTGTCGATCCCGATCCGGAATCGGGAGTTGCGCGGGGCTCGGTCGGATGCCATCGCGGGCCCATCTTAGCATGGCCCCGCCTGCCGTCATGGCCCCGCCTGCCGTGTGGTACGCTGCGGTCTATGGTCGTGGCGGCTTCGGGCATCGCGATGCGGGGCATCAGCAAGCGCTTCGGGGATGTCCAGGCGCTCGCCGGGGTAGACTTCGCGCTGCGTCGACACGAGGTCCACGTGCTCGCCGGCGAGAACGGGGCCGGCAAGACCACCCTGATGAACGTGCTGGCCGGGCTCTACCAGCCCGATGCCGGCGAGATCACGGTCGATGGGCGGCCCCTTCGGATCGGCTCGCCGCGGGACGCGCTGGACGCGGGGATCGGGATGGTCCACCAGCATTTCGAGCTCGTGGCCCCTTTCACCGCGCTGGAGAACATCGTCCTCGGCAAAGAAGGGGGTGGTTGGCGACTCCGCAAGCGCGAACAGCGGCGGGACGTCGAAGCGCTCGTAGAGCGCTACGGGCTCGCGGTCGACCTGGACGCCCGCGTCCGAGACGTCTCGATCGGGGTCCAGCAGAAGATCGAGATCCTCAAGGCCCTCTTTCGCGGCGTCGACGTGCTGATCCTGGACGAGCCGACCACCCACCTGACTCCGCAAGAGGTCGACGGGCTGTTCAGCACGATGCGCCAGCTCCTGGACGGCGGCCTCACGGTCGTGCTCATCACCCACAAGCTGCGCGAGATCCGTGGCATCGGCGACCGCGTGACCGTGATGCGCCGCGGGCGGGTCGTCGGGACTCTCGAGCGCGCCGAAGCCACCGAGGAGCGGCTGGTCGAGCTGTTGATGGGGGCGCGCGGGAGTGGGGGGGCCGTCGTGGCGGCGGCCGCGCCGACGCCGGCCCGCGGCGCGCCCGTACTCGAGCTCGCGCACGTCTCCTCGCTGGCAGACCACGATCGCCCAGTCCTCGACGACTGCTCGCTGGAAGTCCGTGGTGGCGAGGTCCTCGGCCTGGCCGGCGTGGCCGGCAATGGTCAGCGCGAGCTGGCCGAGGCCATCGTCGGGACGCGCCCGATCTCCAGCGGGCGGCTGCGAGTCGGCGGGTGTGACCTGACTCGAGCGTCGGTGCGCGACCGCCTCCTGGCGGGCGTGGCCTACGTGCCGGAGGATCGGCTGCGCGAAGGGATCTTGCCGCGCCTGAGCCTGGCCGAGACGTTTGCCCTCGGTCCGCACCACGCCCTGTTCAAAGACCGCTGGCTGTTCGACGAGCGCCGCGTCCGGAAGCTGGCCGCCGAGGCCATCGAGGAGTACCGCGTCGCCGCGCCGAACGAGCGCCTGCCAACCGCCCGCCTCTCCGGCGGAAACATCCAGAAGGTGCTCATCGCGCGGGCGATGCTGCTGGCGGGCATGGCCGAGGCGGCAGTGCTGGTCGCGATGAACCCGGCCCGCGGGCTCGACATCGGCACGACCCAGTTCGTCCACCGCCGCCTGCTCGCGCTGCGCGACCGCGGCGGAGCGGTGCTGCTGATGTCTGAAGACCTCGACGAGCTGATGCGACTGAGCGATCGGATCGTGGTCATGTACCGTGGTCGGATTGGGGGTCAGTTCGCGCGCGAGGACTTCGATCCCTACCGCATCGGCGCGCTGATGGCCGGAACTGGAGAAAACTCGCCCGCCGAGGAGGCCCTCGCGGTGCTAGGAAAGAACGGCCGTGGCGACGAGCGTTGAACCCGCGCCGCCGCCGACCCCGACACCGGCGGTCGCCCGACACGCCGTGGCCCGCGAAGTCGGCGTCTACGCCGCCGCGATCCTGGCGGCGCTGGTCCTGATCGCCATCCTGCTGCTGCTGGCGGGGGCCAATCCGCTCGTGGCCTACGGCACGATCCTCCGCTCGTCGCTCGGGAGTCTCGGAGGCTTCGGCCAGACCCTCAACAAGGCCACACCACTGGTCCTCGGGGCGCTGGCGGTGGCCTTTGCGATGCGCGGCGGCTTCCTGAACGTCGGCGTAGACGGCCAGATCTACCTGGGCGCGATCTGCGCGACCGGTGTGGCTTTCGCCCTGGGCACCGGTGCCCCAGCCCTGCTGGCCGTGCCCCTGGTACTGCTGGCAGGGGTGGCCGGCGGCGCGCTCGCCGCCCTACCCGCCGCCCTCCTCCGTGCGGTCTGGGGAGTCAACGAGATTTTCGTGACCGTGATGCTCAACTTCATCTTCCTCCTCCTGGCCGACTATCTCGCGACAGGCCCCTGGAACGATCCGCTGGCCGGCGAGGCGATCAGCCGGCCGATCGCCGCGGCCACCCAGTTGCCGCCCCTGATGCCCCAGGCCGGCACCCATCCCGGCATCCTGATCGCACTGCTGGTAGCCGTGGTCCTGGCCTGGGTGTTGAACCGCACGCGGCTCGGCTACAGCATCCGCGCGGTGGGGGACAATCCGATCGCCGCGCGGGTCGGCGGGATCGCCATCGGGCAGATCGCCGTCGCGGCCCTGGCCGTGAGTGGGGCGGTCGCCGGGTTGGCCGGGGCGATCGAGGTTAGCGGCTACCATCAGCGCCTGATCGTGGGCATCAGCCCCGGCTACGGCTACATGGCGATTCTGCTCGCGGTGCTCGGCAAGCAGCGACCGCTCGGCGTGGTCGTGGCCGGGTTCGCCTTCGCCGTGCTGCTGGTCGGCTCGGACTCGCTCCAGCGGAGCGTGCGGCTCCCGCAGAGCGCGGTGCTCGTGTTCCAGGCGATCATCCTGCTGACGATTCTGTTCGCCGAGGC
>JACCZL010000373.1 GCA_013695975.1 Chloroflexota bacterium | reverse complement strand
TCCGCGGTGGCCTGCGCGACATCGTCGAGCGGCGCGGCATCCCGGCCCAGGTCGTCGGCGAAGGCCCGCTCTACAACCTCATCTTCACCGGCCACGACATCGTCGACCATCGCTCGATCCAGCGCGCTGACCGCCCCCTAACCGCCCGCCTCGAGCGCGAGCTGATGCAGCGCGACATCTACATCAATCTGGCCGCCAAGGGCTACATGTCTCTCGCCCACACCGACGAGGATCTCGAGCAGACGCTGCACGCCTTCGACGATGGCCTGTCGGTGCTCGCCTGAACGCCCCTGGCTTGGAGCTACTCCTGCGTCCGGCTCCACTGAGGCAGCCGACGGCTAGTGCGTCACGCTGCAATTGATCGGCGCCGTCGGACGAGACCCCATGCTGGGTGCAACGCTGGCCGAGCCTGGGCGCAGGATGTGCAGGTGGACCTTGGAGCAGAAGCAGGCGACGCGCAAGCCGAAGCTGGTGACGGTGTAGCGATGGGCACCAGCGGTGCGCTGGATCAGGCCGTGCAGTCGGAGGTCGTAGGTCATCGCGCCGCGCGAGTAGGTGGTGAGGTCGCGGCCGAGGAGGGTGGCGACGTGGGGGCGCAGCTCGCGGTTGCGGAAGCCGGCCAGGAGATGGGCGAAGCGGCAGAGGGCCTGGAGCAGCGCCAGGACCCGCGGGTCGCCGAAGCGAAGCGCCGGGACACGCTGGCCGTCCTGCTGGCGAGGGATCTGGAGCTGACCGAGCGTGTCCTGGCTCAACAACAAGCGTGACTGAGCCGCTCGACCGCGAGCACCTGCTGGTTGATCTGCGCGCCCGTCGCCCGCGGTTGGGGAAGGGTCTCGAGGGACTGGAAGTCGGTCGGGTCGTTGATCGTGGTCTCGGTCCAGAGCGCCCGCTCCTCCTTGAAGTGCTGCTTGACGTGGGCGTGCTTGTACTCGACGTGCAGGCTGGGCGCGACCCCGGCGGTGATCACGCGGGTGCGGTAGCCGGAGGCTGGCGGCGAGGTGCGGCGGGTCAGTCGGCGGGGGAAGAGCAAGCTGACTCGATCCGGTCGGCCCAGGTCGAGGTTGTCGCGAATCACGGCCTCGAAGAAGTGGCGCCCCTGGACCGGCGGTCGACGACCTGGGTCCGACTGACTTCGAGCTGCCAGATGCTCAGCCGATGCCGGTAGCCGGCCGCCTGGTCGGCGGTGGTGAGCGGCCAGTTAGTCGTGATTGATGAATGTGGCGGGGCAGCAAAGGCAGTTCCCGTGAGCGCCGAAGTGCTCCCTTTGGCACGGATTGAGGACTACTGGATGACCTCGGTGGCCTGCAGCAGGATTGTCTGGGGGATGGTGAGCCCGAAAGCTCGGGCAGTCTTCAGGTTCACGGCCAGGTCGAGCTTCGTGGGCTGCTCGATCGGCAGGTCGCCCGGCGGGATCCCCTTCAGGATCTTGTCCACGTGGCTGGCGGAGCGCCGGTACAGGTCGGCAAGGTCCACCCCCAGGGACAGCAGGCCCCCGGCTTCGACAAACCCCTTGAAGTCCATCATCGCCGGGAGCCGGTGCTGCGCGGCGAGGTCGGCGACCACTTTCGGACGGTTCGTGGTCAGGGGGTCGCCCGGCGCGATGAGCGCACCGGCGCGCTGCCTGGTCGCGGCCTCGAAGGCGCCCTCGAAGTCTTCAGGGATTCGCACCTCTAGGCGCTGCAGCGCAATCCCCAGCGTGTGGGCCGCGGCCTCGAGCTCCTTCAGGATCGGTCCGAAGGCAGGATTGGGCGAATTCGAGAAGACCGCCACGCGCGACAGGCCGGGCACGATCTCCTTGAGCAGCTCCAGCCGCTTCCCGCCGAGCTGCGAGGTCATCATAGTCATCCCCGTGATGTTGCCGCCCGGGCGCGCGATGCTGCCGACCAGGCCGGTCTCGACCGGATTGGCGGCCATACCCCCCATCACGATCGGGATCGTGCTGGTGGCTTGCGCGGCAGCGAAGCTCGCTGGCGTACCGGACGCAACGATGAGCTCCACCTTGAGGGCGATCAACTCGGCCGCGAGCTCGGGCAGCCGTTCGTCTCGGTCCTCCGAGAAGCGGTACTCGATGACGACGTTGTGCCCCTCGACATAGCCATGCTCACGCAGCCCTTCGAGTAAGCCCTCGATCAAGAACGCCCGGCCCTCGCGCGAGCCGACCGCCAGGAAACCGATCCGCGGGACTCTCGCGGCGGGCTGGCCGGGTAGTGGCGGCATCCTGCAGCCAGACAGCAGGCTGCTACCGGCCAGAGCCAAGCCGTCCCGCAGGAACTGGCGGCGGTTCAGGGTGCGCATGCTGGTGGCTCTCCGCTGCTACTATCGCTCGCACTCTACCCGCCGTCAAGCCTGGCCCACTCGTCCGATCAGGAATAACAGAGCACTGGCGTAGATCCGACAGTGCGGTCTCAAGCGACGAGGCGGACGACGCGGTTGGTCCAGGGTAAGGCGTAGCAGTCGCCGGCCGTGGCGCGGGGGATGGTCAGGCGGATCGCATGGGCGTCGTGGTGATCGCGGGCGAAGGTGCCGAGGCCGTCGACGTGGGCGGCGCGGAAGGCGGCCGGCTCGCGGATCGGGGTCGGGCGGGCGTCGGCATCGTGGATCTGGAGGCCGATGGCCAGGTTGCGGGCGCGCAGGCGGAAGCCGATCGCGACCCGGTTCGGGTGCAGCGCGTAGCCGACCAGGTGGTCCAGGTCCCTGCCGTTGAGCAACTCCTCGATGGCCTGCTCGACCCGCCAGCGTCGGCGGTAGGTCGCGGCGAGGCGACCGTAGGCGAGGCTGAGCCCACATAGAGTGCCCAAAGCATTGCC
>JACCZL010000356.1 GCA_013695975.1 Chloroflexota bacterium | reverse complement strand
CGCTTAGGCTGACCGCCCGGCTTCGCCGCCTCGGCCGCCTTGGCCACCTCAGCCGGCTTCGCTGCCGGCGCCGTCGCCGCGGCCGGAGCGGCTGTGGCGACCGGCTTCGTTGCTTCGACCGGCTTCGCCGGCGCCGAAGTAGCAGCCGGCGCCGTCGGCTGGGCGCAGCCGGCGACGAGCACCCCAGCGCCCGTCCCTACGGCGCTCACCAGAAATGCGCGACGTGTCGTGCGGCGTGTCATCGCTTGCTCCTCCCCTGCACCCCCAAGGGTGCCCTGTCCGCCCCGAGCGTCCCAACGTTGGCGCCGATGATAGCACCGCCCGCCAGACCTGTCGACGCTTCCGCGAGGGTCCACCCGGATCACTCACCAGGCCAAGGTGATCATTCGCTGCGGCAAGATGCTCGTGCGCACATGCATGAGCATCTTGATCATCTTGGGCGCGACATGATCATCTTGGGCTCAGCCCTGCACGATGCGATAGCGAAAGAACAGCTCTCCATCCCAACCATGCAGCGACCCCAGCTCGAGCTCTGCCATGACCTTCTCGGCCGGCCCGCCGCCGCCAAGGATGCTCGGACCACCGCCACCCGCCAGCTTGGGTGCCAGCGTCAAGAACAGCTCGTCGACTAGGCCCAGCGCGACGAGCTGGCGATTCAGCGTCGGCCCGCCCTCGACGACCAGCCGCTCGACGCCGTACCGACCCCTCAGCCGAGCAAGCGCTTCGACCAGGTCGACGCTGTCGCCGCCGATCCGCTCCACAGTCGCGCTGCCGGCGAGTGCCTCGGCACGGTCGCGCGGGGCCGTCGTCGTCGTCAGCACGAGGGTGCGGTCGGGCCCGTGTCGGAAGAACCTCCAGCTCGGGTCGAGGTCGAGCGTCGCCGAGATGGCCACCGCCATCGGCCGCGGCGGCAGTCCGCGGACAGCCCGAGCCTCCGCCAGCTCGTCGGGCACCGACGGATCGACCCGCTCGGCCCGCAAGGTCGCGGCCCCGACCATCACGGCGTCGCAGGCGGCCCGGATCCGTCGCATCAGCGCCCGATCCAGTCGGCTGCCGATGCCGCTCGCCCGCCCTCCGATCGCCACCTGCCCGTCGACCGTCGCCACCATGTTGAGCACCACGTAGGGCCGATCGGTGGGGCCCTCCGGCAGCGCCAGCCCCGCGTAGATGTCCTCAGGCCGGATCTCGGCCCAGGTCGGCAACAACCGCTCGGCCAGCTCGGGCGGCCGAGCGGAGGCCGACGCGACAAAATCGCCCATTTCGAGACGTTATACTCCCCCGTCGGAGGGCATCGATGGAAGCACTGACGTTCCAGGAGATCCTCATGCGGCTGGAGGCCTTCTGGGCCGCCCGGGGTTGCCTGGTCACCCAGCCGTACGATGTCGAAGTCGGCGCCGGCACCAACGCGCCGGCGACGTTCCTGCGCGTCCTCGGTCCAGAGCCGTGGTGGGTAGCCTACGCCCAGCCCTCCCGCCGACCGGACGACGGTCGCTACGCCGAGAACCCCAACCGCTACCAGCACTACTTCCAGTACCAGGTGATCCTCAAGCCCGCCCCGGCCGATCCGCTCGGCCTCTATCTCGCCAGCCTCCACGCCCTCGGCGTGAGCGAGCAGGAGCACGACGTCCGCTTCGTCGAGGACAACTGGGAGTCGCCGGCCCTCGGGGCCTGGGGGCTCGGCTGGGAGGTCTGGCTCGACGGCCTCGAGATCACCCAGTTCACCTACTTCCAGCAGTGTGGCAACCTGGATCTCCGCCCGCCCGCGGTCGAGATCACCTACGGCCTCGAGCGCATCGCCATGTACCTGCAAGGGGTCCGGGACTTCGTCGACATCCGCTGGAACGACCGGGTCACCTACGGCGAGCTGTACCGCCAGTCCGAGATCGAGCACTCCACCTACAACTTCGAAGTTGCGGACGTCGAGAGCCTCAGGACGCTATTCGACCTCTACGAGCGAGAGGCCGACCGCGCGGTCGCCGCCGGCCTGATCGCGCCGGCCCACGACATGGTCCTCAAGTGCTCGCACCTGTTCAACTTGCTCGACGCCCGTGGCGCCGTCGGCGTGTCCCAGCGCGCGGCCTACATGGGGCGGATGCGGGCGCTGGCGCGCCGCGTCGCGTCGGCCTACGTCCAGCAGCGCGAAGGTCTCGACTATCCGCTCGGCCGCGCCGAGACCGTCCAGGCTGACCCTGTCGCCCGGCCCGCGGATCCGCCCGAAGCGGCCAGCCCCGAGCAGCGCCAGGATCTGCTGGTCGAGCTCGGCCTCGAGGAGCTACCCGGGCGGGACCTGGCGTCCGCCGTCGAGCAGCTCCGAGCATCGGCCCCAAAGGCGCTCGCCGATGCCGGCCTGGTGCATAGAGATCTCCGAGTCCTCGGCACCCCCCGCCGCCTTGTCATCCAGGCTTCCAGCGTCGGCATGCGCGAGGCGGCAAAGGTCGAGACGGTCAAAGGGCCGCCATTCACCGCGGCCTACGATGCCGATGGGCGGCCGACGCGAGCCGCGGAGGGCTTTGCCCGCGGGGCGGGTGTCCCAGTAGACGCCCTGGAGACGGAGGAGATCGCTGGGCGGACCTACGTCGTCGCGCGGCGAGACGTCGTCGCGCGGCCGACGGCGGACGTGCTGGCCGCTGCCATCGGCTCGATCCTCGCGGGCATTCGTTTCGATCGACCGATGTACTGGTACGCGCCGGAGGTCGTCTTCTCGCGCCCGGTCCGCTGGCTGGTCGCGCTCTGGGGCGATCGGGTGCTGCGGGTGACCTTCGCCGCCGTCGCCGCTGACCGCTTTACCCGTCCGCCCCGCGGGACCGTCCAGACGACCATCGAGATACCTTCTGCCGCGGACTACGTCGGCCGGCTCCGAGCGATCGGCGTCGAGCCCGATCCCGCGACCCGTCGGGAAGCGATCCTGACGCGCGACGACGCCCTCGCCCGTGAGGCTGGCGGGTCGCTCGACGCCGATCCGGCCCTGCTCGACGAAGTTACCAACCTGGTGGAGTGGCCGCTCCCCTTCGTTGGCGCGTTCGACGCCGCCTATCTCGACGCGCCGCCCGCCGCCCTCGTGACGGTCATGAAGAAGCATCAGCGCTACTTCCCGATCCGCGCGGATGATGGCCGCCTCCTGCCGTGCTTCCTGGCTGTCGCCAACGGGCGGCGCGACGATCTCGCTCTGATCAGGAGGGGCAACGAGGAGGTCCTGCGCGCTCGCCTCGCCGATGCCCTCTACTTCTATCGCCTCGACCTCCAGCGCCCCCTGGCCGATTTCGTGCCGGAGCTGGCCCAGCTTACGTTCCTCGAAGGGCTCGGGTCGATCCTGGACAAAACGGGGCGGCTCGAAACCCTGGCGCCGGCCGTCGCTCGAGCACTCGGAAGCGCCGTGCCGGAGGATCGGCTGGTGCGCGCCGCCCACCTGGCCAAAGCGGACCTGGCGACCGGACTCGTCAAGGAGCTGACCGAGCTCCAGGGCGAGATGGGCCGCGAGTACGCGCTGCGCAGTGGCGAGCCGTCGGAGGTCGCCGACGCGATCGCCGAGCACTACGCCCCCCGCCAGACTGGCGATGGGCTCCCCGCCGGAGCGCTTGGGATCGTCCTCGCGGTCGCCGACCGCGTCGACACCCTGGCCTGCGGCTTCGCGGCCGGCCTCGAGCCGACCGGCTCCTCGGACCCCTACGGTCTGCGTCGTACCGCCCTTGGTCTGGTCCGGATCCTCATCGGGTTGGAGCTCCCCGCCTCGCTTGCCGAGCTGGTCTCACCCGCCGCCGAGGGTTCGCCCCTCCCCCTCTCGGACGAGCGGCGCAACGCATTGCTGGCGTTCCTGCGCCAACGGCTCCGGGTACTCCTGGTCGAGCAGGGCTATCGCCCCGAGCTGGTCGAGGCGACCCTCGCCGCGCAGGCCGACCGCCCCTGGCTAGCAGCGGCCACCGTGCGGGCCCTTGCCGACGCACTCGAGACCCCCGCCTTCCAGCGGCTCATGGCGGGCCTCAAGCGCGCAGACCGAATCGCCCCGCGCGACCGGCGCTGCGACCCGCGTCTCGATGCCCTGCGCGACCCGGCCGACCAGGCCCTCCTCGCGGCCTATCGCGCAGCGGCCGACCAAGTCTCGGCCCTCTCGCCCGCCGACGTCGATGGCCTGGTCCAGGCGATGCTGCCGCTCGCCGAGCCGATCGACCGTTTCTTCGACGCCGTGCTGGTCATGGCCGAAGACCCCGCCATCCGCCAGGCCCGGCTCGGCCTGCTTCAGCGCATCCGCGACCTGCCGGCTCGATCGTTCGACGTGAGCCAGCTACCAGCCCCCGCGACCCGCTCGGGCTAGAACCCATACCGACCAGTGAGCGGTCCGCTGATCGAGGAGCGGGGCGTGAGACACCCCACCCCTACCCGCAACGTCCCGCCGACTGCCCACGATCCCGCGTTGTCTGGACGGTATCGGGGCTAAGTCGGCGCCTGATAGCCGCGCCTCAGATCGGCCAGGTTTCGCGCCGCCATGCCATGTCGAAGAACATCCACTCGTAGCGGCTGCAGGTCAGGTAGTGCTCGGCGAGCTTCGCCCGCTGGCCCTCATCAGCGCCGTCGGCGAGCCGATCGAGCAGCGCGCACATCCGGTCCGACCGGTGTCGCAGCTCGTCGTCGCCGTAGGTCCGAATCCAGTCGGCGTACAGCGGATGGTCCGGCAACCCGCCGGCCAGCAGCGCTCGGCCGACGTAGCTGTAGCCCCACAGGCAGGGCAGGCAGGCCGCGACCAGCTCGCCGAACGTGCCCGTGCAGGCGACACCCAGCAGGTAGCTGGTATAGGCCTGGTTCGTGGGCGCCTTTTCGCCCTCGAGGAAGTCGGTCAGCTTCCGGCCGAGGTGCTCCGCCGCGCGCCGATGGAAGAGCGTTTCGCCGGCCAGGATGTAATTGACGCTCTCGGCAAAGACCTGCATCGTCTCGAGGTCGGCGGCCTTGACGACGGCGGCGGCACGGGCCCGGCCGTACTCGACCAGGTACTTGTAGTCCTGGCCTAGGTAGTACTGGAACGTCTCGTCCGGCAACGTCCCGTCGGCGATGCCGCGGATGAACGGGTGCTCGAGGACGCTGTCCCAGATCGGCTGGG
>JACCZL010000342.1 GCA_013695975.1 Chloroflexota bacterium | reverse complement strand
CGCTGGCGCGGTGGCCGCGATTGGAGCCACGAGAAGGTGAGCGGCCCGAGCGGCAGCGTGACGACGTACTCGGAGTGGGGCACGCGGGCGAAGGCGCGTCGTTCGAGGGCGGCGCGCGCAGATCGGTTCGTCTCGAACGTCCGAACGTACCAGGCGCGGTCGTGCGCCGCCAGCTCGCGGTCGACCTCTGCCAGGAGCCGTCGGACCACCGTCCGCCGCTCGTCACCCTCGCCGAGGGCGACGGCATTGGCGATCTGCCCGGAGCGGGTGAACGTCAGCGAGCCGCGCACTTCCCCGCCGCGCTCGATCGAGATGATCAACGGTCGTTTCTGCCGGAGTCGGAAGCAGTAGATCAGCGGGGTGGCCAGGCGCAGCGCCCACCAGGCGAGGGTCCCGCCAATCTCCCGGTACTCCGGCTGGCGGCCCAGGGCGCGGATGACTCGCCCGACGTGCTCGTAGGCCGCCCGACTCCGAACGACCCGCCAGGCCGAGCCTGGATCAACAGGCCGCGGCGCCGGCGACGAATGCGAGCTTGGTGCTGACGACATCGGTGAGAAGCCTGAGGGCGATCTTGCGGGCCGCGGCGATGTAGGCCTGCGCTTGCCCCGATCGCACGTGGGCCAGGTCGGCGAATTCGGCCCCGATTCGATCGAGGTTCTTGATCAGCCTGCCGACGTACAGCTCATACAAGCCGCCAAGGAGGAGCTCCCGCTCGATCGCCCGCGGGTCCGGCTCGCCGCCACTGGAGAGGCGAGCGGCGCACTCGCGGAGCAGCATCGTGTGGTTACCGGCCCGCAGATCGTCGCGCCAGTCGCCCAGATCGTCGCCGGTCTGCAGATGGTAGAGCAGGTCGGTCAAGAGCGCCTCGACCGCCGGGTCCGCGTCGTGGCCGTTCAGGGCGCAGAGCACGTCGTAGAACAGGAGCGTGGAATTGGAGCGTCCGGCCGCGGCGCGGTAGTCCAGCTCGTTCGGGGCTTCCCAGCCACGTCGTCGCTCGGTCTCGAGCCGCACGGCGTCCGCGTTCGCGGTCACCCTGAGAGCGATCTTTCGGAGCAGCGCCTGTCGGGCCGTCGGGGCAAGCCGGGCGACCTCCTCGCCGAGCAGGACTGAGACGAGGAAGAGCAGAGGACCGGTTGCCAGGACATCGTTGGCGTCGCTGGCGTGGCCGTCGACGACGGCGTCGATCAAGAAATAGTGCGTGGCGAGCAGGACGTACGGGACGGTGAGCCCCGCAATCGTCGGGTCATCTGGCTCAAGTCCGGCGAGCTCCGCCAGGATCTCGACGTGGTTGTGCCCGAGGAACCTGCCTCGATCTCGCGGACACAACTGGAGGAGCCGATCAGCTTCCGGTCCGATGTAGGCGGCGAGGCGGTCCCGCATGGCCGCCGCGGGCGAGTCGGCCGTCACGCTGGGGGGAATGGCGCCCCGATCGGCGGTGGCAGCCGGTCGCTCAATCAGTCCCACCGGTCGCGAGTAGCGGAGGATTACTCGTGTCCACCGCCTTCAGGAGGGTCTCAAGACGCTCGCTCGGCTCGGCTTCAATCCTGGCTCGCAACGCGTCGTATGCTGCCGGATCCTGGATCAGCTTCTCAACCAGCTCTCGAACGTGGTCTTCGCTCATCGCGCGGCTCCTGCTACAACGGATCGTGCCGCGAGTATAGCACTCGCCTCCTGGCTGTCAAGATCCGTAACCCGCCAGGTTTCCGCGGGTCTGCCCCATTTCTGTAGACCTGGTCGAGGGGGGAGGGGACGCACCGCCTCGCGAAGAGTCCAGGCTAGCCAACCAACCGCGTGGTCCCGAGGAAGATGAGGAGCCACCCGGCCAGCAGGGCCAGCAGGTTCAGCGCCAGCCATCCAAGACCCGCCCACCCCGATGCACGCTCGTCAGGCGCACCCCGCGCCTGGAAGAGGAGGTCGATCGCATGGGCGGCTGGGTGCGAGCAGACGTACAGGCCGAGGATGACCCCGAGCGCGCCGTCGAGTAGGGGCAGGCCGGTGAGTGTCCGCCTGTGATGGAGCAGGGCGCCAAATGCGATCGCCAGCAGGACCAGGCCCCACAGGACCATGACGTTGCGTCGGCGGCTGCGATCCATGGCAGGGCGTCACCGATACAGTGGGTCCGCCGCCTCCCCGGCGGGCGCACTCGGACGGACCAGCGCCGGCCCGTCGTCCAACACCGACGAGCATGGACGAGCCGGCGTGGGGGCCGAG
>JACCZL010000322.1 GCA_013695975.1 Chloroflexota bacterium | reverse complement strand
CGTCGTCGCCGGTCGCCTCTAGTCCCGCCTAATCCATCACCAGCCCACCGTCGACGTTCAACGCCTGACCAGTGATGAAGTTGGCCGCGTTCGACGCCAGGAAAAGCACCGCTTCGGCGATGTCCTCTGGTTCACCCATCCGTGCGATTGGCTGTGAGCCGACATTGTAGTCGAACCCTCGGGTCATCTCTGAGCTGACTGGGCCGGGGCAAACGGCGTTGGCCAGGATATTGTGCCGGCCACCGTCCTTCGCCACCCACTTGGTGAAGGCCAACACCCCTCCCTTGGCCGCGGCGTAGGCCGGCCCGCTGCGTCCCTGCATCGCCTCCGGCGAATCCTCGGCTCTTGAGACCGCCCCGCCGATACGGCCCGAGATGGAGCTGACGTTGACAATCCGCCCGTAGCGTTGGGCGATCATCAGAGGGTAGACGGCGCGGGTGCAAAGATAGGTCCCACGCATGATCGTGTTGACGTCACGATCCCAGAGCTCCTCGGTGGTCGCCTCCAGTCCGACCCGCTGAACGGTGCCCGCGTTGTTCACGAGAATCTGAACCCCGCCAAGCTCACGCCCCACCCTCTCGACGAGGGCCTCGACCTGTTCAGCCCGGGTCACGTCGGTGGAGACCGAGACGGCTCGCCCCCCGCGCTCGACGATTGACGCCACCGTCTCAGACGCCTCGATGATGTCGGCCACCCCGATCGACGCACCCTCGCGGGCGAGCGCCAGGCAGATCGCCCGCCCGATCCCCCGCGCGCCACCCGTCACGATCGCCACCTTCCCCCACAGGTCAATCCGCCCGCTGACCTCGCTCACACCCTACTCCTTGCCTTCGAGTCCGAGCCGAGCTCGGCCAAACGGTCGTAGCACTCCGTGGTCAGCTCGTCGCGCTCGCGCTTGAGAAGCTGCTTCTGGACCTTCTCGGTCGGCGTCCTCGGAAAGCTGTCGCGGTACTCCAGGTACCGTGGCACCTTGAAGTACGCCAGCCGCTCCTCACACCAGGTGAGTAGTGCCTCCGGCCCATCGGTTTCGGCGCTGTGGCCCGGCTGCATGATGACGTACGCCTTGATCTCCTCCTCGCGGATCGGATCCGGCACGCCGATCACCGCCGCGTCAAGGACGCTCGGGTGGTCCCTGAGGACCGCCTCAACCTCCGAGCTGGCGATGTTCTCGCCGCTCCGCCGAACGATGTCCTTCTTCCGGTCGATAAACGAGACCCAGCCGTCCACATCGGCGCTGACGTAGTCGCCGGTGTGAAACCAGCCGCCCCGCCAGGCGTCGGCGGTCGCCTCTGGATTCTTGAGGTACTCGCGCATGAACCCCAGCCTCGGGCGGCCCGCATCCGACCCACGCAGTGCCAGCTCTCCAATCTGGCCAGCAGCGAGCTCGCGGTCGTCGTCGCCAACAACGCGCGCCTCGTACTCTGGAAACACCCGGCAGAAGCACCGCCGCCCGACGCGACGGTCGCCGTCGGGTGGGCAGCAAAAGTTGAGGCCGACTTCGGTCATCCCGAAGACTTCCAGGAGCTTGCAGTTGAACCGTTTTTCGAAGCGGGCGTGCAGATCCGGGGGCACGCCGGCCCCGATCCCGAGCCGCGCCGGTTGATCGGCGTCATCCGCGGACCCAGGCAGCCCCATGAGCATCGCCGGCATCACCCCGAGGTAGTGGAAAACCGTCGGCCGCGTTTCGCGCACGGAGTCCCACCACGAGCGGGGGTGGAAGCGGTCCAGGATAACCAGGCTGCCCCCCACCAGCAGCGTCCCCATCGCCGACAGGATCTGCGGGTTCATGTGGAACAATGGCAGCGGTGTGAGCACCCGGTCGTCCGCGCCAAGTCCCAGGACCCGCGTGTAGACTCGGGCTGCGAGCAGGTAGTAGCTATGCTCCTCGACGCAGCCCTTCGGATTGCCGGTAGTTCCGGACGTGTAGAGCACCGAAGCTTCGTCCTGTGCGTCCAGGCGGACGTCGACGGGCGTGTCCGGCGCTTCCAGCATCAACGCCTCGTAGGAAGGGCGAAGCAGTTCGTCGCCAGCCGACGCGGGCGCCGATCCCAACACGAGCAGTCCCAGGTCGAGCTGGGCGCACTCGGTAGCGGCATCGCGGGCCACCTCGAGGTACCGCCCGTCCACGACCAGCATCCGCGACTCGGAATGGTCGACGATGTAGCCCGCCTCTCGGGCTCGGTAGGCGACGTTGACCGGAACCATCGAGGCGCCGATCGAGTTGAGCCCAAACCAGCATTCGAGGAAGGCGGGGGCGTTCGGGAGCATCAGACTCACCCGATCACCTTTGCGGATGCCGAGCCCTCGGAACACGTTCGCCGCTCGGTCGACCCGCGAGCGGAGCTCGCCGAAGGTGATCGACTGGTCCTCGAAGAGCAGGTACGGTTTGTTCGGCGCGCGCGCCGCGGCGATGTCCAGCGCCTCGCGAATCGTTCGTGGCGTCTCGGCCATGCCGTCCCCCCTCACCCTCGGGGCGGCCCATCGGGCATCCCACCGATGCCGTCACCGGGCTGTTGCCGCGCGTGGTCAATCTCGTCGGCGGCCTCGACCGCCTCACGACTCGCCTCGAGTGCCGAGGACAACGCCGCGAGCTCGGGCTCCAGGAGGATCACGCTCACCGTTCCGACCACGTCGCCGCCTTGCACGGTCAGACGGTAGCCCATCTCGTCGCCATCCTCCAGCCGCTCGACCACCGCGTAGCCCATGCTGAGGGCCGGCTCGTGTTCGCCCACTTCGGTCAGCACTGTGTCCAGGTCGAGCCAGGCCGGCGTATCGAGCACCAACGTCAGCCCCCGCTCGTGCAGGTCCAGCCTCACCCCGTGGCTATCGTCCGCGAAGTGTATCAGGCTCACGCCGACCGTAGCGTCCTCATACAGCTCTTCGTCCGCGAAGTCGCCACTCAGCCTCGCCTGCTGGTGGATCGAGTCGTCGTGTCGCACCGCCAAACCTCCGCCCGTGAAGACAGGGGATCTCGATCAATCATGCCCCGCACTGCATCCGGGGACAAGGGACGCCCGACACTCACGGGCCAGCCCGCGCACGCTCACGTCGACTGCTCCACTCGACCAGCGCGGCCAGAACCTTCACCGCTCGGCTCGGATCGTCGAAAACGGGCACGCCGTGCGCCTCGAGCGCCCGCCGCGCCGACGGCGGCGCGAGCAGCCAGTTAGCCAGGACCAGGCTCTTCCGTTCGTCCGCCACGGCAGCGATCGCCCGAGACAGTGTCTCGGCATACTCGACAAGCGGGCCGTTGAACGGGATAACCGTGTCGACGCCGGGGTCATGCGCCAGCGTCGCCAGGCACCCCCGCAGAATGTCCGGATCGTTCAGCGGCTGAGCCGTGGTATCGACCGGGTTGTCGATCGATCCGAACGCTGGGACGAACTTGCGGAGTTGAGCGCGGGTCTCGGGGGCAAGCTGCGCGAGGCGCAGGCCGCGCGCTTCGATCTCGTCTGCCAGGATCACGCCGGCCCCGCCGGAGATGGTCGATACGGCGACACCCGGGCCCGGCGGGATGCCGCCAACGGTGTGGAGGTAGGCCACGTCGAGCATCGCTTCGATCGTGTCGGCGCGGATGATGCCGTGCTGCCGAAAGGCGGCGTCATAGACCCGGTCGGCGCCGGCCAGCGAGCCGGTGTGC
>JACCZL010000321.1 GCA_013695975.1 Chloroflexota bacterium | reverse complement strand
AGGCGAGTGGCGCGATCCGGTCACCGCGCCCGACCGTCCAGGTGGTGCGATAACCGCTCGGGGTGGGGTCGCGGGAGACCAGGATCCTGTTCGCATTGAGGTCGACGACCCAGACCTCCGGGATGTTGTGGCGAGCGTAGAGCGGCAGCTTCGTTCGACGGTCGTACTCCAGGGACGTGTCGGCCACCTCGACAACCAGGAAGATGTCCGCTGGCGTCGGGTGCGCCGTGGTGTAGAAGTCGGGTCGCGGTCTCAGGAGCGCCAGGTCGGGCTCCGGCTCGTCGTGCTCGCCCAACCGGATCGGGTTCTGGACGAAGACCAGAGCCACGTCCCCGAACCGCTCGACGAACCGTTTGGTGAACCGAGCCACTGTTCCGGTGTGCGGGGGGCCAATCGGCGACATCTGGATGATCTCTCCGTCGATGAGCTCGACCCGGTCGTCCTCGGTCAGGACACCGGCCCGCCCCATCTGTTGGTAGTCATGGACCGTAAAGCGGCGCCTGGTCGGCGTCAGCGTCATCGCGGGCCTCCAGGCGCTATTGTAGCCTGCCGAACAGGCGGCCCTGGATCCTTGACCGGGCCAAGGCGATCATCCCTCGCGCGAAGATGCTCGTGCGCGCAACGATGATCACCTTGATCATCTTGGGGCTCCGGATGATCATCTTGGGGCCAGCCGCGCTCGCGGTGTTGTGATCCACCGGCGCCGGCTCGATCGGCCTCGGTTTGGCACACGCGCTTCTCAGAGGGCGGTGCTGTGATTCCCGGTCTTGTACTGCTGGATCGACGTCCGGGTCACGTTGCCGGCGGCGTCGACGGTCAGGTTCAGCACGTGCCAGATGTCCTGGCTCGGATTGGCGGGCGCGCCGAAGATCACGTAGTCGGCGAGCTGCGCTCCACCCTGGTTGACGGTCACGCGGGCGCCGGAGACGTCCAGCTCGGGCGTCGCGCTGAAGTTGTGCAGCCAGTAGCGGTACTCGCCGGCGACGAACTGATTGGTCGTCGGATTGCGCCGAATCGTGATCGTCTCGGGTCCGAAGCTACTGACGTCGTCCACGTCGAGGCCCACGTATGGGTTCACGTCCGGGTGCTCGCGATCGAGGAAGGAGATGTGGAAGCGCCCGCCGTCGGTCGTCGGTCCCGAGAGATGGGCGTCAACGTCCGCTGGCTGGTTAGCCCAGGTCAGGACGAGCCTGATCTCCGCGGCGTTCGTAATCGGCACCAGGGCAATCGACAGCTCTGGGTTTTGGCCTTCCACCACATTCAAGGCCCGTGTGTCGGTGGTGAAACCGGCGGCGGTCGTTTGCAGCGTGCGGCTCCCCGTCGGCACATTCGAGATGTCGAACCGTCCGACCGCGTCGGTCGTCCCTGCCCCTGCGCCCTGGACCTGGGCGGTGGCCCCGCTGATCGGCTGGCCGTTGGTGGCGTTTCTGACGAAGCCGTCGAGCGCGCCGGTGGGCCCGCTGGGTACGGTGGTGGTCGCGGTCACGGTTGCGCCGACGGTCGTCCCCGGCGTTGGCGTGCTGGTGGCCGTCGAGGTGGCTGTCGCGCTCGCGGGGGTCGGAGTAGCCTTGTCCTTCTCGTCGTGCTTCGGCTGCTCGCGGACCGTGCGCCCATTGGAGCGGCCGGGGCTATCGGTGCCGCGGACGTCGTCGCCGGAGCTGACCACGCCGAGCGCCTGGAGGACACCGTCCGACCGGTCGTCCTGGACCTCGAACACCACCAGGTCGTCCCCGTCGAGCGTCGGGAGATTCTCCATGATCCAGGAGACGTCGACGGTGACGCGCTGCATCCCGCCGCCCATCTCCTCCGTCCAGAGCCCCATCGTCCTGCTGCGTGGGCAGCGGGCGCCGCTGGGCACCCCGCAGTCAATCGTTCCCGAGAGCGCAAAGTCCTTGGTCAATCCAACCGAAGGATCGGCCAGATGCAGCGTGCCGAGCGCCAGCAGGAGGGCCGCCGCTGCCGTCCACCGTGCGAGGCGCCGGCCGCCACGCATCCCGAACACGGCGCGAGCTGCGCCACTGATCCGTTGACCCACCGCGCGCGTTCCCATGATGACCTCGCAAGCCTGCTTCCTCCAGGGTAACGGGGTGGCGCGGCCAAAAGGCCCGGAGGAAGGCTTGGGACGAGGACACCAGAGTGCCAGCCCGGGCTAGGACACCACGGTGGCGCCACTTCTGCTCAGTTGCGGAGCCGAACAAGAGGAGCGCCATCGCCGCTGCGAGGCGCCTGTCGCATCAGCCGAAGCGGGCGTCGACGGGCCCCGAGCATCAGCAGGCCCACGAGGAGGAGCGCCACGATCGAGAGAGCGCGGCCGAGCTGCCGGGCCGGGGTGGGCTCGAAGCGCGCCTCGACGACGTGCTCGCCGCGGTCGACGCTGAGCTCGATCAGGCCGCTCGGGTTGTTCCAGTCGATCGGATGCTCCCGGCCGTTCACCAGCACTCGCCAGCCGGGGAAGTAAAACGTGTTGAGCCGCAAGCGGGCGCGGCCACGCACTGCGACGCTGAAGCGCTCGTAATGGGCCGAGCGATGGAGCTCGACGATGATGGCGGAGCCGCTCCGGGCGACCAGCCGCGCCGTCGGCCGCTTCTCGGGTCGCCCTTCGGTCCAGATCGTCTCGTACTCGTACGCCGTGCCACGGCCACGATCACGGTCGGCGATCGCAGCCGCGCTTAGCTCGATGTCCGGTATCGCCGCGAGGCTGCTCGGCCGGGCGCGCCCCAGACTGTCCTGGACGATCAGGCCGATGCAAAGCGTGGCGAGGACCGCCGCCAGTCGCGGGCGTTCGCGGGTGAACAGGGCCACCGGCGCCCCCGCCAGCAGGGCGCAGCCGAGCGCCGCGAGCAGGAGGAATCGCCAGGGAAACTGGAGGTACCGGATCTCCGGCAGCAGCGTCCAGAACGGCGCGGACCATTCAAGAGCCAGCGCTGCGCCCAGAACGACGAGCATGACGCCGAACCAGACCTGGCGGCGAATCAGGCCGCGCGCCCGGCCCAGGGCGAGGAGGACGATGGCGCAGGCTGCAAGGAGGAGGTTTCCCCAGCCCAGCCCAAACCCCATCCCGTCGGCGGGGCCTGGCAGAGACTGCCCGTAGCCCCAGTCCGCGCTGAAGAGCTGCCAGGGTTCCAGGAAATGGTTGTAGTAGGCCGGCCGATTGTCGAGGAGGCGGTCGAATCGAAGCAGGTGCCGCTCGGTCGCGGCCGGGACCCAGAACGCAGCCGCCATGAGCGCCCCCAGCGCGACGGCCGCGAGCCCCCTGACGGCCGACGCCGGTCGGCGCCCGATCGCCAGAGCCC
>JACCZL010000295.1 GCA_013695975.1 Chloroflexota bacterium | reverse complement strand
CCCTCGGGCCAAGCGCGCGATGAATCGCGCCCCTACGATCGGCCACGACCTCGCGTCTACAGACCCTCCAGGTAGCGGACCAGGCGTCGGAGCCGGCGCTCGAGCTGGGCTTCTCGCGCGAGCAGTCGCAGCGCCAGGAGCGCCTGGGCCAGCTCTGTGGCGAGGGGCGAGTCCGCGCTCGTGGTCGACTGGGCGGCGGTCCTGTCGGGACGGCCGACCGGTTGCCCCGTCCTGCGCTGGCCGACAGTGGAGGACGATCGAGCGGTGACCCCGAGCGGTCGGCGGTAGGCGGCGCGGCGGGCCGGGTTCCCCAGGATGTCGTAGGCCTCCTGGACGCGCTTGAAGCGGTCGGCGGCCTCGGCATCGCCCGGATTGAGGTCTGGGTGGTGGGCCCGGGCGGCGCGGCGGTAGGCGCTCCGCACCTCGGCGGGCGTCGCATCCTCCCCGATCCCGAGGATCACGTAATGGTCCTGCCCGTAGGCCATGGCGGCTCGCCCCCATGATGTCCCTGGGAAGTAGATACGACGTGCCGCCGAGTCAGATCAAGGGATTGCGCTCGGTGGCCGTCACGTGTTCGCGCCGACCCGCGTGTCCGCCCCGACCGTAGGGGCGCACCAGCGTGTCCGGCCCCGCCCCTTTGCGCACATCCGATCGCCCTGGACGCGTGGCCCGTCTCGGCTGGGCTCTGGTATCCTCTGCGGGCCGCGTGGCGTGCCGCGCGTCGCCAGTCGACGACCTGGCTCGCGACTCGGATGCCGAGCTTGGGCCCGCGGAGCGTCCGTGCCAGCCTCGATCAGCGCCTTCTTCCCCGCTTACAACGACGCCGGCACCATCGCCAGCATGGTCGTCGCCGCCGATCGGACCCTGCGCGAGCTGACCGACGACTACGAGGTCATCGTCGTCAACGACGCCAGCCCCGACCATACCGCCGAGATCCTGGCCGACCTCCAGACCCGCTATCCCAGCTTGCGGGTCGTCACCCACTCGAAGAACCGCGACTACGGTGGAGCGCTCCGCAGCGGCTTCGGCCAGGCGACCAAGGAGCTGGTTTGTTACACCGACGGCGACGGCCAGTATGACCCCCGCGAGTTCAAGCTCCTGGTCGACCGGCTGCGCGACGATGTCGACATCGTCCAGGGCTACAAGATCCAGCGCCATGATCCGTTTCACCGCATCGTCATCGGCACGCTATATCACTGGATCGTTCGGACCATGTTCAACTTACACGTTCGCGACGTCGACTGCGACTTTCGACTGATCCGCCGCAACGTCTTCGACACCATCGAGCTGACCCAGAATAGCGGCGTGATCTGCGTCGAGCTGATGACCAAGATCGAGCAGGGCGGCTTCAGGATCGCCGAGGTGCCGGTCCACCATTACCACCGCGCCCACGGCAAATCCCAGTTCTTCAACGTACGCCGCGTCGGCCGAGTGGGCGTCGGGCTCCTGAAGCTCTGGGCGCGGCTGATCCTGCTGCCGGCTTTCGCGGGGCGCCCGCTGACGCGGCGCGTCGGGAAGGTCTGAGGCGGTGCCGTTCCGTGCGGCCAGGTTCTACGCCGGCAAGCGGGTGATGGTCACCGGCGGGCTCGGCTTCATCGGCTCGAACCTGGCGGCTTGTCTGGTGGAGCTGGGCGCCGATGTCCTCCTCGTCGACTCGCTCGAGCCCGAGACGGGGGCCAACCCGTCGAACATCGACCCGATCCGGGATCGGGTTGCCACCCGCGGGGTCGACGTACGCGATGCCCTGGCGATGGAGCGGCTGGTTGCCGATCGGGACGTGATCTTCAACCTGGCCGGCCAGGTAAGCCACCTCGACAGCATGCGCGACCCCTTCACCGACCTGGAGATCAACTGCCGCGCCCAGCTCTCGCTCCTGGAGGCCTGCCGTCACCACAATCCGTCCGTCAAGGTCATTTTCGCCGGCACCCGCCAGATCTACGGCAAGCCCGACTACCTGCCGGTCGACGAGCGGCACCTGCTCCACCCGACCGACGTCAACGGGATCAACAAGATGGCCGGCGAGTGGTACCACGTCCTCTACAACAATGTGTACGGCGTCCGGGCCTGCTCGCTGCGGCTCACCAACACCTACGGCCCGCGGATGCTGGTCAAGAACAACCGCCAGACCGCGATCGGCTGGTTTATCCGCCAGGTGATTGATGGGGAGGAGGTCCAGCTCTTCGGGGACGGTTCGCAGCTCCGCGACTTCACCTACGTCGACGACGCGTGCGAAGCGTTCCTGCTGGCGGGCGCCTCTGAGGCCGCGAACGGCGAGGTCTTCAACCTGGGCGGGCCCGAGCCGATCAGCCTGCGCGATCTGATCGAGCTGCTGATCGAGATCGTCGGCCACGGGAGCTACCGCCTGGTTCCATTCCCGGAGGAGAAAAAGGCGATCGACATCGGCAGCGTCTATGCCGACTTCACCAAGATCCAGCGGGTGCTCGGCTGGCAGCCCCGGACGGCCCTTCGCGAGGGGCTCGAGCGGACCGTCGCCTTTTACCTGGAGCATCGTGACCAATACTGGAGCGACCGGACCGCTGAGCATCGAACTCTGAACGCTGAAGTCGGGGCGAGACCGTAGGTATGGGGAAGCGCCAGCCGTCGTTCGGCGTTCAACGTTCAGCCTTCAGCATTCCGGTCTTCGACGTGCGGCCGCAATATCTCGCGCTCAAGGAGGAGCTCGACGCGGCGATCGGTCGGGTCCTCGAGCGGGGGTGGTTCATCCAGGGCGAGGAGCACGCGGCCTTCGAGGCGGAATTCGCAGCGTTCTGCGGGGCCCGGCATGGCGTCGGTGTGGCGAGCGGGACGGATGCGATCCGAATCGCGCTCCAGGCGATCGGCGTCGAGCC
>JACCZL010000284.1 GCA_013695975.1 Chloroflexota bacterium | reverse complement strand
GAGCAGCCAGCCGTAGTCGGGCATCCAGGCGGCGAGGGCGAGGGGGAGGCCGGTCAGGGTCATCCCGAACAGGAAGAGTCGCCGCACGCCGAACCGGTCGCTGAGGCTCCCCGCCAGGATGAGGACGACCGAGGCGCCGACGACCGAGGCGGTCACGATGAAGCCAATCTGCTGGCGGGTCAGGCCGAGGTCGGCGACGAGGAAGGGAGCGAGCGGTGAGACCGCCTGGCTCCCAAACGAGGCGGTCGTCTGCACGAGCAAGCTCGCGGCGAGGACGACCCAGGGGTAGCCCGTCCAGGCGGTGAGCGCGGCCGCGCTCGGCCTGCTCCTCGCGATCTCAGAAGACTGCGCCATCGGCCCTCCGTCGGGACTCCGCGAGGGCACACGGCCCGGTGCTGATTACTGTTATAGCCGACGGGTTGGCCGCCTCAATCGGCGGCGGCATTCCTGCCAGCACAGCGACGCCTCCGGTACACTTGGATGGACTAAGGTCCAGAGTTGGAGCCGCCGCGGGGCGCGGAAAGGTGGGAGTGGGGTGGCGCGCACGAAGCTTCGCGAGAGGGGCCAGCTCACGGTCCCCGAGGTGATCCGGAAGGCGGCTCGCCTCGAAGCCGGTGATCCTATTGAGGTCGAGTTGACCGACGATGGCATCCTCCTGCGTCCGCTCAAGACGATCGATCCGACGCAGGCCTGGTTCTGGACCCCCGAATGGCAGGCCAAGGAGCGCGAGGCCTCGGCGGACATCGCCGCCGGTCGCGTGCATCGTTTTCAGAGTGGCGAGGAGTTTCTGGCTGCGCTGGACGCGATCGACGCCGAATTGGACGCCACCGAGCGGTAGGTGGTGCCTAACTGGGAGGCCGCGGAACGGTTCTTTCGGGATTATCGCCAACTGTCGACGAAGGAGCGATCCCTGGTCCGCGCAGCACGCGTCAAGTTCGTGCAAGACCTGGAACGCGGGGCAATCCGCAAGGGCCCGCGGATAAAGGCGGTGCAGGGAGCCGAGGGTGTCTACGAGCTGACCTGGGCGCCAGACGGCAGGGCAACGTTCCACTTCGGGTCTTCGCTTGGGCGGGGCGCCCACGTAGTCTGGCGCCGCATCGGAACACACAGTATCTTCGACGATCCCTAACACCCGAGCGCCCTGGGGCAAGCCGAGCGCAGAACGAGAATTGACCAGGAGTCCGGAGATGAACGAGTCCAATCGCCTGCCTGAACGCCCAAGAGTCGGCTTCATCGGGCTGGGGCAGATGGGGGCGCCGATGGCGCGGAACGTGATGGCGGCGGGGTATCCACTGACCGTCCACAATCGGAGCCGCGGCATCGTCGAGGAGCTTGCCGGCGAGGGAGCCAGCCCGGCCGGCTCGCCGCGCGAGGTCGCCGAGGCCGTCGACATCCTGCTGAGCTGCGTCGCGTTTCCGGCCGATGTCGAGCGCGTCTACCTCGGTCCGGAAGGGGCGATCGAGGGGGCGCGCGAGGGCCAGCTCTTCTGCGACCTGAGCACCGTCGACCGGGAGACCCACCTCCAGATCGCCGAGCGTCTCGCGGAGCAGGGTGTTGACTATCTCGACGCCCCGGTCAGCGGCGGGACCGGTGGCGCCAGGGAGGGCACCCTCACGATCATGGTCGGCGGCCCGGGCGAGGACTTCGCCCGCGCCCGCCCGCTGCTCGAGGCGATGGGCAAAAACGTCCATCATGTCGGCCCGGTCGGCTCGGGGTCGATCGTGAAGCTGATCAACCAGATGATGAACGCGATCAACGCCCTCGGGGCGGCCGAGGGGCTGGTGCTGGGGACCAAGGCCGGCATCGACCCGAAGCTGCTGTACGAGATCATCCGCACCAGCAGCGGGGCCAGTCGCTCGCTCGACGGCCTGGCGAGCAGCGCCTTCAAGCGCGACTTCGCCCCCGGCTTCACCGTCGACCTGATGCACAAGGACGTCCTGCTCGCCGTCGCGCTCGGGCGGGCCGAGGGAGTTCGCCTGCTCGCCGGCGCGCTCGCCGAGCAGCTCCTCCAGGAAGCCCGCGCGGCCGGCCTGGGCAGCCAGAGCACGACCGCCGCGATCACCCTCCATGAGCGCCTCGCCGGTGTCGTCGTGAAGCCGACAGGCGACTGACCCCTCCATCGTGGGCCGCCTCGCCCCTACAGGGACACGACCAGCCCATCCTCGGCTGTCTCCTCACTCGCTTCGGCCCGATGGGAGAGCATGTCTGGACCCATGTGCGTCAGGACAATACGGCGACAGTCCAGGCGGGTGCGGTGCTCCTGGAGCGTTGCGTAGGCCAGGTGGTTCTTGATCGCCTTATCAAAGGTGTGGGCCTCGCAGATGAAGAGATCGGCGCAGCGCGCGGCCTCGACGAGGGCCTCGCTCCACTCGCAATCCCCCGAGTAGGCGATCACCTTCCCATCGCAGGCCAGGCGCAGCGCGTAGGCCGGCGCTCCACTCGCATGGGCCACCTCGTAACCGGTCATCGTGATGGCGCCGATCGCCGTCTCGATCCGCTCCGGCAGCTCGACGAAGCGGAGCTCGAATCGGCGCTCCGTCTTCGACGAGCCGGGGAAGAACACCTCCATCGCATCGAGGACCCGATCTCGGAGGCCAGGCGGCCCGGCCACAACCAGAGGCCGCTCGCGGCGGCTGAACTGGGCGTCCAGGACGAGGAATGGGAGCCCGCCGAAGTGGTCGCCGTGCAGGTGGCTGACGACGACGGCGTCGACGGACGCCGGGTCGACGCCGAACCGCCGCATCGCCACCAACGACGTCGCCCCACAGTCGAGCAGGATGTGGGTCCCCTCGGCGCGCACGGAGATACAGGCCTGGAATCGCCCCCCGCTCCCGAAGGCATCCCCCGACCCCACGAACTGGACGGTCACCACGAGCATGGCCTCAGAGCGCGAACGGGTTGGGGAGCAGGTCGGCGAGGGTGAAGTCGCCGACCCCGTCGACGACGACGATCGCTTCGGGGGGCATCAGCTCGGCCATCACCTGGCGGCAGGCGCCGCAGGGCATCCGTCCACTCGGACCGTCGTCAGGCGGCGCGTCGACGCAGGCGACGGCGAGGCGCGTCACGCGCGGGTGGCCGGCCGCGACGGCCGAGAAGAGCGCTACCCGTTCGGCGCAGATGGCCAGGCCGTAGGAGGCGTTCTCGACGTTGCAGCCGGCGAAGGGTAATCCGTCGGCCAGGGCGACCGCCCCGACGCGGAAACGCGAGTACGGGCAGTGCGCTCGCGTGGCCGCGTCGCGCGCGAGCGCGAGCAGCTCCAGATCGACCATCCTCAGCGCTCCGACGCCGCGGCTCGCGGCGTTACCTCAATCGTACTCGCCGCCTGCCAGGCCTGGCTCCGGCCCCAGCTCCAGGTGCGCCAGTCGGGGCGCTCGGGTGCCGACCAGCGGGCGGCGACGCGGTCGGCCAGGAGGCGTTGCTCCGCCTCGGGGAGGGACGGAAGCGCCTCGATCAGGGCGGGAACGGCGTCCGCGCTCAGCGACGCGGCATACTGGCGGTCGAAGGGCGCCCCGGCAGCGTGGCGCGCGGCGTTGGTCCGCACGATCAGGGCGTCGGGATTGAGCCAGTCGAGGGTGCCGACGACAGCGAAGGCGGCCACGAGGGCGCCCCAGGCGAAGCGCTCGCGCCGCCCACGCAGCACGGTGAGCAG
>JACCZL010000264.1 GCA_013695975.1 Chloroflexota bacterium | reverse complement strand
GACCAGAACGATGCATGCCCAGATGAACAACCAGCTCGCGCTGAGCGTTGGCTACGGCGAGCTGCTGACTCGGAGCCCACGGCTTCCGGATGACCTGCGGCTGCAGGCGGAGGAGGCCCTTCGTGGGGCCGAAGAGGCCGCCGAGACGCTCGCCAGGCTCTGTCGTATCGCCTGCGCCGACACCGACCAAGCGATGGGGACGCCCACCGATGGGAACGCGCAAGCGTCCCGACCTGGGTCCCCGCTGGCGCCCGGCGTGGGCCCTGCATCCCCGTAGGACTTGAGCGGCGTCCGCGAATCGGCGCGAGAAGCAGAGCTCGCGATCTGAGGGCGGAGGGTGGTATCGTCCTGAAGTGACGACGATCGAGGCGAGCTCGACCGAGGGGCGACCGTCAGGGCAGCCCCTGACCCAGGACACCGACCAGGGGCTCGGCCGTCAGACCATGATCGTCGTCCTCTGCCTCGGGACGTTCCTGGCCACCGGTAACGGCGTCAGCATCACCCCGTTCCTCCTCCAGATGGCCGACGAGCTGGGAACTGACCTGGCGGCCGTTGGCAATCTGGTCGCGTTCATGAGCGTGCCCTGGGGGATCACGTCCCTGGTGGCGGGCACCGCCTCTGATCGGGTGGGGCGCAAGCCGATCCTGGTGGCCGGCCTGCTGGTGCTAGTCGCTTCGCTCTTCGGGGTGGCCTGGTCGGCAAGTTACACCTGGGTCGCCGTTTGGCGAACCTTCGGCGGGATCGGTGGCGGCGCCTTCATGGGGACGGTCTTCGCGGCCGTCGCCGATCGCTTCCCGTCCTCCGAGCGTGGCCGCGCGCTCGGGTGGATCGTCACCGGCCAGTCCCTCTCGCTCGTCCTCGGCGTCCCGGTGGTCGCCTACATCGGATCGCTCGGCGGCTGGCGTTCGGCGATGGTGGCGCAGGGCTGCGCGACCTTCGTCGCGGCTATCGCGGTGTGGCTGGCCGTCCCGAGGCGGACGAGCTCGAGGGCTTCGGCTGGGGCAGCCGCCACGTCGGTCCTGAAGGTGGTCGACCCGCGGGTGCTCGGCCTGCTAGGGGCGGGGACGATGGAGCGAGTCTGCTACGCCGGAGTCGTCGTCTTCCTGGCCACCTACCTCCAGATCAGCTACGGAATCTCCCTCGAAGTGATCGCGATCGCACTGGGCATCGTCTCGCTCGGCAACTTGATCGGCAACCTGATCGGCGGATACCTGACCGACCGTGTGTCCGGTCGGCCGCTGCTGGCGGCGGCATCGCTCGCCGCGTCCGCCCTGGTGGCCCCGCCGCTGCTGCTCTGGCAGCCTGGCGTGGCGCTGACGGTCGCCCTGGGGCTGCTCTACGCAACCGTCAACTCCCTCGGCCGCCCGGCCCTGCTCGCCTCGCTCAGCGAGGTCTCGAGTGAGGCGCGCGGGGCGCTCCTCGGTCTCAACATCACCTTCGCCAGCTTCGGCTGGATCGGCGCCACGGCCCTCGGCGGCTGGCTGATCGCCAGCTTCGGCTTCGGTGGCCTGGCCACGCTGACCGCCGCGACGGGACTGATCGGCGCCGCCCTCGCCACCGCGAGCTGGTTCCTCGGTCGCAGCCTCGCTCGGACGTAGGCGCGCATTCGGATACAATGGAAGCGCGTCAGTGTCGCACGACCCGAGGCGCCGACCGGCGCGGCCCGCCGTGCCCCCTCGGCATCCAGCAAAGGAGCCACCGTTGAACAAGCGCAAGAAGGTCGCCTGGCGGAAGCACCGCGTCCGCCGCAAGAAGCTCGAAGAGAAGCGCCAGATCGGCAGCCTCGCCCGCCGCAAGTAGCGGTGCTGCTTGCCGCGCCCGGCGGGCGATTCGCCAACGGCCACCAGCGTGTACCCCCGATGAGCGATGGGCAGGGCTCTATCATCGCCCTCGTCGACGATCTCTTCGTCCGGGCGAAGATCGAGGCCGCCGCGAACGCGACCGGCCGTGCAGTCCGCTACGTGCGCTCGGCGGCCGACTTCGAGGCCGCGCTCGCCCAGTCGCCGGCTGCGATCCTCGTCGGCATGGCCGCGACGCGCCTGCCGTGGGAAGACCTGATCCGCCGAATGAGGGCTGACCCCGCCACCGCTGGGGCGTATGTGCTCGCCTTCGGCCCGCACAAGAACCTCGACTTGCGTCGGCGTGCGCTCGACGCTGGCGCCGACCGTGTGCTCGCCAATTCAGCCTTCGTGGCAGCCCTGCCAACCTTGCTGACCGCTCCGGCGACCGAAGTAGAGGCCGAGTAGAAGCCGGTAGACGGTCGACGGCGGGGTCCCTTCGTTCAGCCGTAGTAGCGGAACCCGGTCTCCTGCATCGTGAGCGGCTCACCCTCGCGGAGGACGCCGGCTTCGACCACCTCGGCGACGAACACGGTATGATCGCCGGCCGGCAGGTGGCCGCGGACGATGCATTCCAGCCAGCCGAGGGCTTCGTCGAGGATCGGCAGGCCACTCGGCGAGGGATGGTGCGCAGCACCGCTCAGCTTGTCCGGATTGCGCGACGACGGCCGACCAAAGTGACCAGCCAGCTCGCGCTGACCCGTCGCGAAGACGCTAACGGCGAAGCGGTCGCTGGCCATGAGCAGCTCCAGCGATGCCCCGTCGTTCTCGACCGCCAGCGCGAGCATCGGCGGCTCGAAGGCGACCTGGGTGATCCAGTTGGCGGTGAAGGCGTTCAGTCGGTCGCCATGGCGCACCGAGATGGCGTGCAGCCCGTAGGTAAACTTCCGTAAGATCGTCTTCTTCGCCGCTTCGTCCATGGCCGCGTCGTTCCTCCCGTCGAGTATAGTCTAGCGGTTCTCCGGGGCGTGACGGACGTGGATTCCGCGCCGAGCGGGCCCTACAATGCGACAGAACATCTGGCCGACCGTCGTCACGGGGATAGGACCGGCGAGTCGGCCCAGGGGATGCGTAGCAACGTGCGACGGCTCCTCCCGTGGCTGATACCGCTGCTGTTTCTGGGAACTGGCGTTGGACTGCTGAGCTTGCTCAGCGCCTTCCTGGCCGATCCCAGCCGCCATTTCGAGATCGGCGACACCGGCAGCATCCAGTTTGTCCTCAACACCAACGCTGCTGCCCTGACGTCGGCGATGAGTGTCCTGATCGCCCTGGTCTTGCTCAGCGTCCAGCTCACCGCCCAGCGCTACTCGTTCAACGTCATCGACGTCTTCATCCGAAGCTGGGTCAACGCGGCGCTGATCGGCCTCTTCATCCTGACCATCAACTTCAATCTCTGGCTCGGCCTCGTCCTGAAAAGCGACTACATTCCGGTTGGAGGGACCTACCTTGCGCTGGTGATGACGACAGCCTGCTTCGCGTTCCTCCCGCCCTACGTGAGCTACCTGTTCGACATCTTGCGGCCAGATAGTATTCTGGCCCACTTACAGCGCCGCTTCCTCAAGGCGGTGAACCCCGCGCTGACGGCCGGTCACCTGGTACGGCGGCGCGGGGCAGCGGCCATGCGGCTCAACCAGATCGGCGACGTCGCCCGCCAGGCCGTTCAGCTCTCGGATGGCGACGTCGCCCGCCAGAGCGTCTGGGTCCTCTACGGCAGCATCGCTCACTATCTTGAAGGCAAGGCGCGACTGCCGAATGAGTGGTTCGACGTCGAGGAGGAGCATTTCCGCGGGCGCCATGCCCGCGACATCCAGGAGATCGAGGAGACGATGACCTGGCCGGAGCGCGTCATGCTCGACCAGCTCAGGGAGGTCTTCCACGCGACCCTGCTGAAAATGCATGACGTCAACAACACCGTGGCGCTCGTCACCCGGCTGCTCGGGGAGCAGGCTATCGGTCGCGACGATCACGGTCTGCTGCGGATGGTGCTGAAGTTCTTCAACACCTACCTGCGGGCGGCGATCAACCAGGGCGACGTCCGGGCGGGGTATCACGTCCTCTACCAGTACCGCCAGCTCGCCGATCGAGCCGTAGAGACGCACCCACAGGTGACCCTCGAGATATCCAGGCGGCTGAGCTACTATGGCGACGCCGCGGCGAGCGGCCCGCTGCTCTGGATGTCAGCCGCGGCGGCCTACGACCTCCGCGTCCTCGTTCAGCACTGCCACCAGCGCGACATCGACCGGTCGATCATCGCCTCGATCGTCGGCGAGCTGATCGAGACGGTTCGGCGGGCCGATGCGAAGCACTCGCCGGCCCTGCCGCAGCTCCACAAGACGCTGGCCGCGCTCGGGAGCTTCTTCCTGGTACACAGTGAGCGGGCGTTCGTCCGCCAGCTCCGTGCCGAGCTCGACGACGTCCCGCCGGATGGCCTGGAGCGGATCGGTCGCGAGCTGTCCGCGGTCGACGACCCGGCGTTCTGGGAGCTGACCGATCGAATGGTCAACTTCGACTACGTTGAGGAGGATGTTCGCGCCGCCCTGCCGCTGTTCATCGCACGGGTCGAAGCGTGGTCCGCTACGCCGCCTCCAGAACCCGCACCCGCGCTCGCAGCTCACGCTCCAGGCCATCGGGAAGGCCGTTCGTAGCGGCGCTGAGGAATGTCGCCCGCCCACTCGCTAGCCGGGCGTCGACCAGGGCGACGAGCAGGCTCGGATCGAGCCTGCTACCGTCCGAGCGGCCCCAGGCCTGATCGAGGTCCTGGAAGAAGCAGGCAGCGTCGCTCGCGAGCGTCCGCTGCGCCGACTCGCTCCGAAAGGCCTCCGGCAGAACCCGACCGGGCAGGTAGCAGAGCCGTTTGCCCCCTCGGCGCGGGCCTCCACCATCACGAGCCCGGATGTTCTCGTCCCGGAGCGCTGCCCCAACCCGCCGAGCGAGGACCATCAGCAGCGCCCGCGTTCCAGCTTCGGGCGGCGCGAGGATCGCCAGGCTCTCGGCGTTTGCCCACTCGGTGCCCCCTTGCCCGGCCCCTTCCGCGCGGTACGCGTCGAACGCCACCAACAAGCGCCGATCGACGCCCAGCTCTGGCAAGCGCGCTTCGTCGACGTGCAGGAGGTCGACCGGCATCTGGACGAGCTTCACGTGGTCTCCCGCGTGGTCTCCCGCGGGCGCCTGGACCGTCGGTCTCGTGGTATCGTCTTCGACTCGGCGTTGGATCTTCAGTGTTCGCAGAGAGCGTAGCAGAGCGCCGTGGTGATCGGGGAGGTGGGTGTGCGCGAGACGACCGTCGGGACGACCAGGCTACGACTCGTGCAGGGTGACATCACCAGGATTGCGAGCGACGCAATCGTCAACGCCGCGAACGAGGAGCTCTGGCCCGGCGGTGGCGTCTCCGGCGCGATCCATCGCGCCGGTGGAATGATTATCGAAGATGAGTGTCGACGCATCGGCCACACTCCGACCGGCCAGGCAGCCATCACGACTGGGGGCCGGCTCCCCGCCCGCTATGTGATTCATGCAGTCGGCCCGATCTGGAAGGGCGGGTCGGCTGGCGAGCCTGAGCTGCTCGCCTCGGCCTACCGCTCGAGCCTGCGACTGGCCGACGAGCATGGCCTGAAGTCGATCGCCTTCCCCTCGATCAGCACGGGTATCTACGGCTATCCGATCGAGCCCGCCGCCAAGGTCGCCATCGAGACCGTGATCGACTATCTCCGGAACGAGACCGGCCTCGCCGACGTGGCCTTCGTCCTGTTCTCCGATGGCGACCTCGCGACCTACGAGACGGTCCTTGACGTTGTCGTCCAGGTCTTCCCCGCGTGAAGCGGCGGCTGGCGCCGATGTACAATGATGTCGGGCCACTGGTCCACGTTTGCCGACGTAGCTCAACTGGCAGAGCAACGGTTTTGTAAACCGTAGGTTGCGGGTTCGATTCCTGTCGTCGGCTCCAGTCGCATCAATGAGACGAAGGTTAGCCACCCTCGCTCACCCGACGGGTGGCTAACGTTACTTCGAAGTCGCCTCCTCCATCCCTGCGGGCTCGATACGCCCGCCGGCCTCGATACGGGCACCTTCGGCGACCTGCGCCGCACGGCCGATCAGGGCGATCTCTGACTC
>JACCZL010000220.1 GCA_013695975.1 Chloroflexota bacterium | reverse complement strand
ACGCCGAGCGGATCGAGGCCGGAGATCGGCTCGTCGAGCACGAGCAGCGGCGGGTCATGCAGCAGCGCGCGAGCGAGACCGAGCTTCTGTTGCAGGCCACGAGACAGCGTTCGAGCCTCAGCTCCGGCGCGCGCGCTGAGGCCGACGACGTCCAGCACCTGGCCGATCCGTCGCCGCGGGTCGTACACGTGGTAGAGGTCGGCGAAGAAGCGCAGGTACTCGACCGTCGTCATGCCGGGGTAGAGGTACTGGTTCTCAGATACTGCGCCGACCTGGCGCTTCAGCGCGAGCGGCTCGCCGGCCAGGTCGCGGCCAAACAGGCGGATCGTGCCGCGGTCAGGCGCCACGATCCCAAGCAACATCAGCATGGTGGTGGTCTTGCCGGCGCCGTTCGCGCCGAGGAAGCCATAGATCTCGCCACGGCGAACCTGGAGGCGCAGGTCCTCGACAGCGAGGACGCGGCCGTACCGCCGGCTCAGCCCCTCCGTGGCGATCGCGAGGTCAGACATCTCTTCAGCGTAGGCGGTAGAATCGGCAGGCGTTCTCGCGCCAGAGCTTGCGCTGCGCCTCGGCGGACAGGCCCCTGACCAGCTCGTCGACCGTTTCCACCCAACGGCGGTACGACGAGGCCATCAGAACGACCGGCCAGTCACCCCCGAACATGACTCGATCCTCCCCGAACGTGTCGAAGACATGCTCGGCGAATGGGACGAGATCGGCCGTCGTCCAGCGCTCGCGGTCCGCCTCGGTCGCCATCCCGCTCAGCTTACAGAGGACGTTCGGGAATGCGGCCAGCTCCCTGATCTCGTCTCGCCACGGGTCCAGCCTGTGCCGCTCGATGTCCGGCTTGCCCAGGTGATCGAGGACGAAGCTGACCTCCGGACAGGCACGGACCAGGCCGATCGTGTTGCGGAGCTGGTGCTGGCGGAGGCCGAGGTCGCAGGACAGCCCGTACTCCGGCAAGAGCTGCACCCCGCGGATGAAGTCGGGCCGGAGGCAGAAATCCGGATCGGGCTCGTCCTGGTAGAGCCGGCGGATCCCGACGACCCTGGAGTCGACGGCGACGGCCGCGTCGAGGAAGGCGCGGGCTCGCTCGCCGTACTCGAGCGGCGCCCAGGCGACAATCCCCCGAATCGGCGGGCCTTGGGGCGGGAGGCTGGCCACCCACTGCGCCTCGAGGAGGGCGTAGGACGGGGCCACCTCGACCTGGAGATAGACGATCGCCTCGACGGCGAGGCCGTCGGCTTGGGCGCGGAAGTCGGTCAGACCATAGGACCGCTCCAGGACGGCGTTCCCGTCGAGCCAGGGCATCCGAAAGCGCGTCGGGTCCCAGAGGTGGACGTGCGAGTCGACGATCCGGACGGGCGGCATATCTGGTTCCCTCCGCTGCTGTGCTCGATGATACTCGTGGACAGCGGTGCTACACTCACCGAAACACGGGCTACTCGGCGCTCGGTCGAGCCGCGCGTCACCCGGAGGGAGTGGTCCCATGGCTCTCCAGCCCACCAAGCGACTCTTCACCGTCGACGAGTACTATCGGATGGCCAAGGCAGGCATCCTCGGCGAGGATGACCGCGTCGAGCTGATCGAGGGGGAGATCGTCCAGATGAGCCCGATCGGTCCACGCCATGCCGGCAGGGTCGATCGTCTCAACCACCTGTTAGGCGAGCGCTTCGGGGAGGTGGCCTGGATACGGATTCAGAATCCCGTTCGGCTCAGCAACCGCTCCGAGCCCGAGCCCGATCTCGCCCTCCTGCGACCGGAACGGGAGCGTGACCGCCCCTATGAGTCGGCCCACCCGACCCCGGCGGACACCCTGCTGGTGGTCGAGGTCGCGGAGAGCTCCGTCGAGTACGATCTTGGGCGCAAGGCGCGGGTGTATGCGCGGCACGGCATCGCCGAGCTGTGGGTGCTGAACCTCCGGACCGAGCGGCTGTTTGTCTATCGCGATGCGACCCCGCGCGGCTACGCCACCTCTCGCATCCTGGCCCGCGGCGAGTCGATCAGCCCGCTGGCCTTCCCTGAGATCCTGCTCACGGTCGACGAGATCCTCGGCTAACGCCCACGCCGCCGCCGGTCCTCGAACTGGCCGGGTCGGCGGCACCGCCACCAACCTGATCTGGGTCGTTGAGCCCTGATGCTCCGGCGACCCTCGAGCGAGCGTGCGAGCCGGTTCAGGCCCGAGCC
>JACCZL010000217.1 GCA_013695975.1 Chloroflexota bacterium | reverse complement strand
CAGCCTCTCCTCCTCGCATCGACATCCCGCTGGACGGGGCATGCCCCGGCACGGCACACTCCGCCTGGCGAAGCCATGCCCGCGAGGATTATGCCGTGAACAGGAGCGTACGCTTCGGTAACGCCGCTCTCGATGGCGCGGTGCACCGAGGCTGGTTCGTCGGCCACTTCCTGGACACTACCAGCGATCTCCGCGCGACCGGCGAGGTCGAGGTGAAGTGGGGCGTCCATCCGGCCGGCGACCGCCGTCAGGCTATCGCCATGAGCACCGAGGCGACGAGCCTGAGCGTCCTGGTCAGCGGCCGATTCCGAATCAGCTTCCCCGATCAGGAGGTCATCCTGAGCCACCCGGGCGACTACGCCATCTGGGGCGCCGGCGTCCCGCACGGGTGGTCCGCCGAAGCGGAGTCTGTTGTCCTGACCGTCCGCTGGCCGTCGCAGCCTGAGGATGTTCGGGAGTCCGTCGCCGGGCGAGATATGCGTGAGGCGGCATCCTGACGGTCGGGCTCAGGGCATGCGAGCGACGAGCACCGTCCCGTAGCGGTCGCACGAGCGGTAGGTGGGGTCGACGAACGGCTCGTTAGCGGCGGGCCGGCTCCGGACCGGCCGGCTCGCCCTGGGAGGTCTCGCCCCCGGACAGGTCGCCCTCGCCCGGCAGCTCGCCCTCGTTTGGCGAGTCGCCCTCTGAGGCCGAGCCGAGCTCGATCGGGCGGTCGACTTCGCTCCGCTGCAGGCGGGTCGCGTGGCCGTTCGTCGGCATCGGGCGGGCCGTCGCCACGCTCTCGAGCTCCTCGGGATCACGAAACCCGAATGCCTTGATCGTCGGGATGATCGCCTCGTCGCGGACCTGCCGCTTGCCAAAGACCTTGTTGCGCACCATCACCCGCACCCGCTCCTCCATGTTCGGCATCAGGTGCTGGGCCGGCATCCGGAAGGTCTTGGCCACCATTAGGATGTCCTGGGCCGTCCCGACCTCGTCGTACTCCAGGAGGATCTTGACGATGTCCTTGTAGTAGGCGTGGTGAAAGGCCTCGTCGCGGCCGATCGTCCGCAGGGCGTGGGCCGCCCCGAGGGCCCCTTCGCCGGCTAGGACGTCGCGTAGGTGCTCGTAGTTGCGGTTCGTCTCCTTCTCCTGGAACGCCGCGTAGATCAGCATCTGGCGCGGCGTCGGATAGGGCATCGTCCACTTCCGGCGCGCCAGGTCGGTCCGAAAGTCGCGCATCTGCTGTCTGGTGCGGGACCCGGAGCGCTCGAGCACGAGCTGGAGCGTCCGCCCGTGCTTTAGCTCCTCGTAGCTCCAGTTGATGTAGGAGCTGGTCAGCCCGACCATGCTGCGATAATGGTTCAATCCCTGTTCGGCGAAGTCCGGCAGGTAGCTCTCGACGGCGTAGAACGACTCGATCATCAGGGCCACGTCCGGCGGTATCGCCTCCCGCGTGACCTGGTCCCAGGGGATGTCCCGCTCGATGATCCAGCGCCGATTGCCGCCCTCGGGATCCTCCGAACGGTTGAAGTAGGCCCAGAAGGCCTCCTCCATGCGCCAGCCAAACTCCTCCTCCCAGGGGAGGATCGGGATCTCGATGCGCTCCTCCCTGAAGGCACCGTTCTGCAAGACGACCCGCCCGTCGCTCCTCGGCTCCGCCTCGACCCCCCGATCGGCCGAGGACGCCCCGCGCACATCCTCTGAAATCACGATGTCCTTCCTCGGCCCGACGCGAAAATCGTTCTGGGATACCTGCACGCTGCGAGCGCCGACCGAGCTCGGCTCTCGGGAGAGGACGTCGGGCCCACCGCTCGCATGACCCTCCCTCCAGGGTCATCGACGGATGCTGACGCCTACGTCAGCAGGTTAACAGTGTATCAAGATGCGGACCAACAAAGCTTGTCCAACCTCCCTCGCTCCCTCGCCGCGAGTGGCACGCGGCATGCTAAGGTGACGCAGCGGAAGCGACGAACGTCGAGTCTCGCGCCTGGGCTCTGGCCGGACGGCGGGGCGGGGGGAATAGCGTGCAGCATCCAGTGGGGACGATCGAAGCCCGGGCCAACGACGCGCCCGAGGATGAACCGACTCGCGTGATCGTGGTCAACAAGCTGCCGGCCGGCGAGGTGGCCCGCGCGTTCCTGGTCATCTTCGGTCTGGGCGTGTGCGCCTACCTGCTCTGGTCGATCCACGAGGCGATCTTCCTCCTCTTCCTGGCGATCCTGCTTGCGACGGCGATCGAGCCGATCGTCAACCGCCTGCGGCGTGGTCCGTTCACCCGTGGCAGCGGTGTCCTGGCCGTTTACACTGTGATCGTGGCCACCCTTGGGCTCCTGGCGACGTTCCTCCTGCCGAGCCTCGCTTCCCAGGGCGCCGCCTTCGTCGAGGGGCTCCCCGAGCGGCTGGTCTCGCTCGAGGTCTACGCCGAGGGGCTACGACCGCGGCCGGTGCGGGACGTGGCGGTGGGCCTGCTCCACGAGTTGCGCGGGGCGACCGAGAACCCGACGGCCTTGCCGAGCGGGAACTTGCTGGAGCTGGGCGCCACCGCCGCCGAAGCCGTGCTCTCCTTTTTCACCGTCTTCGTCCTGGCCTTTTACTGGCTCGTCGAGCGCGCCAGCATCAAGCGCGCCCTCCTCCGGATGGTTCCGTCCCATCGAGCCAAGGACGTCAACACCGTCTGGATGGAGGTCGAGCAGAAGCTCGGCGGCTGGGTCCGCGGGCTGCTTCTGCTAATGTTGGTGATGGGGGTCATGGCCAGCATCGGCTTCTTCTTCATCGGCCTGCCGAATCCGTTCTTGCTCGGCGTCATCGCCGCCTTCGCCGAGGTCATCCCGCTGGTCGGACCGTTCCTGGCCTTCGCGCCGGCCGTGTTGGTCGCCCTGACCATCGACCCCTACATGGCCCTACTGGTCGTGGTCTTCGCCCTCGTCGCCCAGCAGTTCGAAGGCAACGTCCTGGTCCCGCGCATCATGGGCCGCACCGTCGGGGTCAGCCCGCTGACAGTGATGCTCGGCATCCTGATCGGGGCCATTCTCTACGGCATTCCCGGGGCCGCGCTGGCCGTGCCCGTCGCCGGTGCGATCCAGGTCATCCTCGCCCACACCCTGCGGATCGAGGACCCAGTCCAGATGGAGGGCCACTCTCCACCCCTCGCTCGCGAGCGTGCGTCCGAGGCCCCCTCGGACCAGGAGGCCGCCAGGGAAGCCAACGCCGCTCAACATTCCGTTCGGGCATCGTAGGGGCGAAGCATTCGCGCATGGGTACTCGGGAGACCAGTTTTGATGCGCGAATGCTTCGCTCCTACCCGCTGGCCGGCAGATTGCAGCCAAGGGAGGTATCCTGATGACGTCGAGCCCGGACGTCCCACGCCAGCCCTCGGCCGGAGATGCCCCTGAAGGGTATGCAGAGTACGAGGACCCCGCGGTGGTGTCCGCGGCGCCGGCCGTCGAGCCGCTCCAGGCCATCCTCGACGACCCGGTCGCGTTCGAGCGCACGGCCGACGACCTGAAGCGGCGGCGCTCCAGCTTCCCCGAGGGCGGCCGGCCGGTCGCCTCGCTCCTCGACGCCGTCATCTGGTTTTTCAAGCTGCGCGCCGAGACGACCCTCGTCGAGGCTGACGCCACAGCCAGCCGCCCGATGGACCAGGTCCTCGAGGAAGAGCAGCGCCTGGCCGACGAGGCCCTCGATCGGGCCCGCGAGGACCTGCCCGCCTTCGAGACCGGCCTGCGCAAGGCCCGCGCCGCCGGCGGGCGGGAGGTCACCTTCGATTCGCGCGACCCCGACCAGGACCGCATGGCCGGCGCCCTGATCGGCTACCTCGTCGCGACCGACTTCGCGACCGCCCGCACCGAGGATCTGCCCGGCGACCAGTACCGCTACCACATCGCCGTCGACCTGCCCCGCCTCGACGCCTTCGCCCGCCGCCTCGGCATCGCGACCCCGTAGGGGCGCCGCTTGCTGCGCCCTGTCGCGGGGGCAGCAGCGCTCTACTCTGGCAGAAGCCTGAGGGCGTCGACATGGCGCGGGCGCAGCAATCCGAAGTGGCGCCGATCCAGGGTGGCGAGCTTTGGCTCGTTCAGCCGCTCGACGACCGCGAGGACGGCTGCGTCCACGAAGCCGACGTCGGCATCGGCGTAGCGGTCACACAGCTCACGCACCCGGCGGTAGTCCAAGGGAAGCAGATCCTCGACGACGTAGGCTCCATCGGCGATGTCGTCCAGGAGCGCAACCAGGACGCCCGGATGCAGTCGCTCATGAATCCAGTAGTCCACCTCCACCAGGACCGGCGCCGGCACGATCAGCGGCTCGGCGGTCGCCTCGATCAGGCGCCGGCACGCCTGGTGATCGCCGTCCCTGCGATCCAGCGAGGCGTAGAGCGGGCCGGTGTCCAGGATCAGCGCCACGGCCGGGGCAGCGGGCGCTCCTCAGCTGTTCGGCGAGCCGTGTCTGAATGACCGGAGTCACCGATCCCCAGACTCCGCGGTCGCGGACGATGGCTCTTGACCTTCTCTTCGAGCGCCTCCCGGATGAGCGCGGCCATCGA
>JACCZL010000194.1 GCA_013695975.1 Chloroflexota bacterium | reverse complement strand
GGACGATGATGCCAGGGCCGCGGACACCCCGGGTGATGGAGCTCAGCCCGGCTGATCGGGTGGAGTGAGCACGGATGACGCGCAGCCAGTCGGTCGCGGGCGGGCTGGCCCGGCGCGCGCGGATCCTGCTGCTGGCCGCCGACGGCATGCCGCTCAGCCGGATCGCCGACCGGGGTGGGGTGGATCGGAACACCGTCAAGGCCCGCTTGGACCGGTATCGCCAGCAGGGCCTGGCTGGCCGAGCACCCGCGGTTCGTCCTGCCGTGCACACCGGTCCACGGCTCCTGGATGCACCAGGCTGAGCCCTGGTTCTCCAGCCTGCGCCGCACGCGCGTGACGTGCCCGACTTTCGCGGACCTGCCCGAGCTGACCGCGCGGATCGAGCAGTTCAGAGCGGCGTGGAACGAAACGCCCGAGCCATCCACCTGGACGCCGGCTTCCTTCGAGAAGGTGCTCGCCAGGACGCAGGCGGACCTGGACCAGGCTGCCGCCCAGCGGGCCGAAGCAGCCTGACCGGTGAACCATTCATGGGGAGCTGTATTTAGCTCCATGCGCATGGGCGACCGGACGGTCGCCCCTACCGGGCGTGCCGCGGTCAAATCATCCGCGACAGATGCCTAATACGCCCCCGTGGCGCGGATGGCGCCGCGATCGAGGTCGCTCAGGTGGGGGCGGCCGATCAGGGCCAGGGTGCGGTCGATCTCGGCCATCAGGATGTCGAGGGCCCGCTCGGCGCCGGCCTGGCCGCCGGCCGCCACACCGTAGTTGAACGCCTTGCCGATCATGCAGGCGCGAGCGCCGAGGGCGATCGCTTTGACGACGTCCGATCCGCGACGAATCCCGCCGTCCAGGATCACCTCGGCCCGCCCTCCGACGGCGTCGACGACCTCGGGCAGGACCTCGACGGCCGAGGGCAGGTAGTCGCACTGGCGGCCGCCGTGATTCGAGACGACGATCGCCTCGACGCCGTGCTCGACCGCCAGCCTGGCGTCCTCAGCCGACATGATCCCCTTGATCGCGATCGGGCCAGACCAGACCGAGCGGTACCAATCCAGGTCGTCCCAGCTCACGGCCGGGCTGAACTGCTTGGTGGTGAAGCTGGCGAGCGAGACCGGGTCGTGCCGCACGCCGAGCGTGTCCTTGAAGTTGCCGAAGGTGATCCTCGGGTTGCGCACGAAGTCCTTGAGCCAGGCCACCCGCCGCAGCGTATCGAGCACGTTGTTGGCCCCGATGCGGGGCGGGATGACCATCCCATTGCGGATGTCGCGCTCGCGCTGGCCGAGGACCGGCGTGTCGACGGTGATGACGAGGACGCGGTAGCCGGCGGCCTTGGCCCGCTCGATCAGCGAGCGGACGATCTCGCGGTCGCGCCAGACGTAGAGCTGGAACCAGCGCGGCCCCGACGACGCCTCGGCGACCTCCTCCATCGAGCAGATCGACATCGTGCTCACGGTGAAGATGGCGCCCTTGCGCGCCGCCGCCCGCGCCGCCACGACCTCGCCGCGCGGCCAGAGCATGCCGGTAAACCCGGTCGGCGCCAGGATGATCGGCGTTGCCACCCGCTCGCCGAGGACGGTGGTGGCCTGGTTGCGCTGGCTGACGTCGACCATCACCCGTGGACGGAAGGTGTAGCGCCGAAAGTCGGCCTGATTGGCGCGCATGGTGTACTCATCCTCGGCGCCGCCATCCACATAGTCGAAGATCGCCCGTGGCAGCCGCCGCCGCGCGACCTTGCGCAGGTCATCGATGTTGACGATCATGGCTCAGCCTCCTGGTCTGATAGCGCTCATCACCTCATAGTCTGCACGAACGAGCCACAGTTTCAAGCCGCTCGCCTCGCCCGGAGGTCGGGCATCCACATCGGCCACGCAGGGCGCTTCCGAACTCTGGAGGGTACCCGCTCCCGCCTTCGACGGCGACTACCAACCCGAGCAGGGCGGCTTGCGCGCGCTAGCCCCGCGGCCTATGCTCCGGCCGTGCAGCGGGGAACTATGCGCATCACCGTCCTGACCCTGGCAGGGAGTCGCTACGGCCTCAAGCTCCTGAACCTGCTGCTGTGGGATGGCATCCCGGTCGAGCAGGTGGTGGTCCTGCGCGACCGCCGGCGGCTGCGGCTGCGCTGGGCACGCGGATCGGCGCGGCGGGTCGGCTGGCCGGTCGTCCTGGGGCATGCCCTGTGGGGCCTGCGGTCGCCCTTCCACCGACAGGGCGATAGCTGGCGCGGGAAGCGGCTCGTCCCGGACTATCACCGCCTTGCCACTCGGGTCGACAGCGCCTCTTCGCCGCGCGCCCCGGAGTGCCTCGCGGCGCTCCGGGCCGGGCGCCCGGAGCTGCTCCTGCTCGCCCAGACTGGTCTCGTGCCGCGCTGCGTGCTGGATATTCCCACGCTCGCCACGCTCAACGCACATCCCGGCATCCTGCCCGAGTACCGCGGGCTGAATCCCGACCAGTGGGCTATCTACGAGCGGCGGTTCGACCGAGTCGGTTGCTCACTCCACCTGGTCGAGCCGGCCATCGACCGCGGCCCGATCCTCGAAGTCCGACCCTACACCTGGCGTGGAGACGAGACGCTCGACCGACTCGCCTGGCGTCTCAACGAAACCTGCCTCGACCTGCTGGCCGGAGCCTGCCGCCAGCGCTGGCCGGCGTACCTGTCGCGGGCCGCGCCTCAGGGGGACGGCAGGCTCTACTCGCTGATACCGCCGTGGCTGTGGCCGCGAGTCTCGTGGAACCTGCGGCGGTTCCTGGCCACGCGCTAAG
>JACCZL010000175.1 GCA_013695975.1 Chloroflexota bacterium | reverse complement strand
CCTCGCCAGCCCGGCGGTCACCCTACCGATCGCGCAATGGATCACGGTCCGCGACGGCCGGATCGCGGCGCTCCGGGTCTTCTTCGACCCGCGCCCCCTGGTCCAGCCGGCATCGTAGCGCAACGATCGTAAAGAACGACAACCGCGCCCAACGGTTCCGACGTGAAGGCGGCCCGAAGACTACGTCGGGCGCAGCGCGCGGGTCATCAGCTCGAGGCCGGCGGCGAGCTGAGCAGCAATGAAAGGAGAGCATTGGTGATGCACCCTCAGCTCACGCTGAAGAGTGTTCGAGCGCGACCCATCGTCTTGCCCCTGAAGCGGCCCATTGTTTCGAAAGTCGGCCTGTTCAAGGACTGGCCCCTCATTCTGATTGACCTGTACACGAACGAAGGCGTTGTGGGGCACAGCTACCTGGCGCCGTATATCACGCGGTCTGCGCGTTACATCATCCCCGCGATCGAAGATCTTGCCGAAGCTGCAATGGGCCAACCCGTGGCGCCGTTCGACGCGTATCGCCGAGGGGTCGGCTCGCTGCATCTCGTCGGCCGCGAAGGGATATCCCTGATCGCGGTATCAGGCCTCGACATGGCAGCGTGGGATGCCCTGGCCAAAGCCGCGGACATGCCGCTCGCCGTGTTCCTCGGCGGCACCGTCGGTCCGGTCCCAGCCTACAACAGCAACGGGCTGTGGTTGACGCCTACGGACAAGCTCGCCGCTGAGGCGGCAGCGCTTGTGGCTGAAGGGGGGTTCACGAGCCTCAAGCTCAGACTGGGAAGAGAACAGCTAGCCGACGATTTGGCGGCCATCGCGGCCGTGCGCGAGGCGGCTGGCGCCACGGTGAAGCTGATGTGCGACTTCAATCAGGGCTTGTCGCTGGGTGACGCGCTCGTGCGATGCCACGCTCTCGACGACCAGGGGCTGTACTGGTTCGAGGAACCTACTACCTACGACAATATTCCGGGCTACGCTCAGTTGGCGCGTGAGCTGAAAACCCCGGTGCAGCTCGGGGAGAACTTCTATGGGCCTCGCCAGTTGTATCACGCGGTGCTCGCTGGCGCAGCCGACTACGTCATGCCCGACATGATGCGCATCGGTGGTGTCAGCGGGTGGTTGCGCGCGGCAGCGATCGCCAGCGCCGCGGGCCTTCCAATGTCCACGCACCTCTACCCAGAGATTTCCGCGCATCTCATGCGCGTGACCGACACTGCGCACTGGCTTGAGTGGCAGGATTGGGCCGACCCGATCCTGTCCGAGCCCTTCGAGCTCAAAGACGGTCACCTCATCGTCCCTGACGAGCCCGGCCAGGGCATCGAGTGGGACGAAAAGGCCGTCGGAAAGTTCGCGTTATGAGCTGGGCAGCGCCCCGGCTGACCGGCTTGCTGAGCTGTTGTGGCTTGACGAGGCGAGTGACTGCCCAGGCACCTTCGAGCGCGAGACTTACTCGTCAGCCTGCCTGCTCGGCCGATGTTGCGGAGGTCGCCGTGGCCAGCTCAGCCTCGGCCTGCGGCAGCCAGAACGTCATCTCCATCTCACGGAGCATCCCGATGGCGGCGGTGAGCTCCACACGCGCCTCCCCCAACCGCCCTGCCCGACAGTAGAGCTTCCCGAGGCCGAGGTGACAGCGAGCCTGGAGCGGACGCATCTCCAGCTCCTCGGCGCGTGCGAGCGATTCGCGGTAGGCTACCTCAGCCGCGGCGGGGTCGGGTGGATCGCGGCTAGCGTGGACCTCGCCGAGGGCGCGCAGGGCCCAGGCCTGAAATCCGTGTTCGCCGTGTCTGGCTGCAAGCTCGACGTTGTGGGTAGCCAACCGGATCGCGTCGTCAGGTCGCGTGGCAAGCAGGTACGCCTCGGCGAGCGGAATGGCACCGAGGAACCAGTCTGTGACGACGCCCTGGGCAGCCATCTGGGTCGTGGTCTGCTCCAGCAACGGGATCGCTTCAGCCACCCGCCCTACCTGGACATACGCATCGCCCAGCGATCCGCCGATCCCGTTGAGCATCCCGCCGACCTGGAGATTCGTGGCGTACAGGAGCTCGAGCGCGGGCTCGAGGATCTCGACGGCCTGCTGATATGCGCCTGTCCGCACGCGGACGATGCCCAGATAGACCTGTGACGAGATGAAGCTGACACCATGACCGGCCTCCTGCGAGACCCGGACTCCCGCTTCGACGAGCGTAAGCGCCGCGGTGAGATCTCCGAGCTCGGCGAGTGTCCAGGCCAGGCAGCTTCGAGTGTGCGACGCCAGAACCGTGTAGCTCCCGAGTGGCTGGCGTCCGTCTACATGCCCCTGGTCAAGGCGGTCGAGCGCCCGCCTGAAGTGCTCGGCGGCCTGCCGATACTGTCCAACCGCGTGATAGTTCTGGCCGAGGTTGTGCAGGGCACCTGCTTGGATCGTGACATCCTCCAACTCGATGCCGATCGCCAGGGCTCGCTCGGCGCAGGCCAGCGCCGCGTCGACGTCGCCCGTCATGTAGTGGTGGCTGTTCATCGACACCAGGATTCGGGCCAGTCGCTGCCGATCGTGGAGCTGCCCCGCATATGCTCGGGCGTCCACGAGAAAGCCGAACGCGCGCCGGATCTCGCCGATCGGGTTGAGCGCGTTGCGGAGGTCGACGGTCAGATCGATGGCCTGCTCCAGGGTGTCGCGGCTCTCTGGGAGGTGCCGCAGCGCCGCAAGCCCCTGCTCGAACCATCCCGCTCCCTCACGCGGAATCGAGCGGCTCAGGGCACGGAGGCCGGCCTGACGACAGTAGACGGTCGCCTGCTCCCAGCGCTCGCCGCGTAGGGCATGGTGAGCCAGCTCCTCGACGTGCTCGGATAGGCGGCCCGGGTACAGGGTCTCGATGGCGCTGAGAATTCGGCCGTGAAGCGTCCGTCGCCGCTCCTGGAGCAGGCCGGCGTAGGCGACCTCGTGGGTCAGGGCGTGCTTGAAGGTGTACTCTGGCTCCGGGAATAGCCTGGCTGGGTACAGCAGCTCGGCCGCCTGGAGGCGTGCCAGACCGTGGGGAACCTCGTCGTCCGATCGCTCGGCGGTGGCACGGAGCAGCGCGAGCGACAAGTCCTTGCCGATCGCGGCGGCCGTTTGCAGAAGGCGCTTGTCGCTGGGTGAGAGGCGATCGATGCGTGCGGCCAGGACGGCCTGGACCGTCGACGGCACGCGGACGTCATCGACCGGGCGGGTCAGTCGGTAGGCGCCGCGCTCGCCGACCAGCGCCCCGGTCTCGACGAGCGCGCGGACGCTCTCCTCCAAGAAGAACGGGTTGCCGCCCGTGCGCGCCGTCAGTAACGCCTCGAGTGGCCGGAGCGTGGGGTCAGCGCCGAGCAGGACGCCGAGCAGCTCGGCCGCGCCGTCGACGGGTAGCGGATCGATCCGGATCTGGGTGTAGTAGCCTTTGCTGGCCCAGCCGTGTTGGTACTCGGGCCGGTAGCTGACCAGCAGCAGGGTGGGGGTGAGCGGCAGGTTCTCGACCAGCTCATCGAGCAGGGCCTGGGTCTCCGAGTCGATCCAGTGCAGGTCTTCGAAGACGAGCAGGAGTGGTCCCTCCTGGCTCGCACGGAGCAGCAGTTGTTTGATCGCGTCGAGTGTCCGGCGCCGGCGCCGAGGCGGGTCGAGCGCGGCCCAGGCGGCATCGTCGATCGGCACATCCAGCAGTTGGAGAAGGGCCGGCAGCGCTGGCCCGAGGCTCGGATGGAGCCCGAGCACCCGGCCGGTGACCTTGTCCCGGGTCGCCTCGCGATCATCTCGACGCTCAATCTGGCAATACGCTTTGAGCAGGCCGATCACCGGCAGCCAGGACGTAGTCTGACCGTAGGAGAGCGAGCTGGCTTCGAGAATCGTCCAGGCCGGCGCGGCGGGATCAGTCGATGAGGGGGGTGTTGCCGCCTGGATGGGCTGGTCCCGGGTGACCTCCCAGAGCAGGCGGGACTTGCCGACCCCGGGCTCGGCGACCAGCGCCACGACCTGCCCCTGGCCCGCTCGAGCTCGCTCCAGCGCTCGGTCGATCGCTGCCCGCTCGTCCAGGCGTCCGACGAACGGCGTCAGGCCGCGGGCGGCAGCAGCCTGGAGCCGAGTGCGCGCCGCGCCGGCCCCGACCAGCTCGTACACCTCGGCCGGCTGATCGAGCCCCTTGACCGGCGTCGGGCCGAGCGGACGCACTTCGACGAAGCCCTCGACCAGCGCCAGGGTGGTGGCGGTGAGCAGGGCGGCACCGGCCCGCGCGAGCCCTTCCATCCGAGAGGCCAGGTGGACGGTCTGGCCCATGGCGGTGTAGTCCATGTGCAGGTCGTCGCTGACCAACCGCACCACCACCTCGCCGCTGTTGACTCCGACCCGGATCTCGATGCGAGCGCCGTGAGCCTGGCGCGCCTCCTCGACGTACTCGCGCGCGGCCTGCAGCATCGCCAGGGCAGCGTAGCAGGCACGAACGGCGTGATCCTCGTGGGCGATCGGGGCGCCGAACAGGGCCATGAGGCCGTCGCCCATCAGCCGACTGACCGTGCCTTCGTAACGATGGACGGCGCTCATCATCCGCTGGACGGCACCGTCGAGCAGGCGTTGGGCGTCCTCGGGATCGCGGTCGCGGATCAGCTCGGTCGAGCCGACGACGTCGGCAAACAGGACGGTGACGAGCTTACGCTCTCCCGCGAGGGCGTCGCGGCCGGCCAGGATCTTCTCGGCGAGGTGCCGGGGCGTGTACGCCTCGGGTGAGGGTGGTGGCACCGCGAGCGCCGCGCCACACTTTCCACAGAAGTTGTTCGTGGGTGGATTATCCGCGCCGCAGGCCGGGCATTCCATGCCGCACCTCCAGCCGCTCGAACGGGTGGGTCGACGGGCCGAGTATAGGTCCGCCGACCACGGCGATCAACGTGGCTCCGCCTGCCCCCACTGAGTCGGGGAGGCTTGCTGCGTCGTCGCCCGGACCATCACGCACATCCTGGGTGGACGATGCGGGCCAGATCCGTGGCCGCATCGTGTGCACTCAGCGGACGAGCACGCGGAGCAACAACGCCTTCTGGACGTGGAGGCGGTTCTTGGCTTGCCGAAAGGCGAGCGAGGCCGGGCCGTCGAGGACCTCGTCGGTGATCTCGTCGCCGCGGTGGGCCGGGAGGCAGTGGAGCAC
>JACCZL010000171.1 GCA_013695975.1 Chloroflexota bacterium | reverse complement strand
CGATAGCCGATGCCGAACGTGGCCAGGATCAAGAACGGCCCCAGGACGACGCTCAAGATCAGCTTCGGCTGGCGGAGCGCTGCCCAGAGCTCCTTCAGGAAAAACGACGAAATCCGGACGATCTGCTGTCCGACCTCGTTCGCCGCATGGACGATCGGCCTGAACGGCCTCGCCAGGGCACTACTCGCCGCGGCCACCGGCGGCCTCCATTAAGCGGACGAACACGTCGTCGAAGCTGGGGCGCTGCTCCTCGACCTCGGTCACCTCGACGTCTGCCGCCGCGAGCGCCTCGAGCAGGTCCGGCACGGCCCGGCCGGCGTCCTCGGCGATCACCTCGAGCGCGTCGTCATCGCTGCGACGGACACGGATCACGCCTTCGACGCCACGGATCGCGGTCACCGCTCGGCGGTCGAGGTCGGGGCCGGTGACCCGGATCGCCTCGCCGCCCATTGCCTGGCGACGCACCTCTTCCGGCGAGCCGATCGCGATCAAGCGCCCATCTCGCATCACAGCCACACGGTCGCAATACTCGGACTCGGTGACGTATTGGGTGGTGATGATCAGGGTACGCCCCGCGTCGCGGAGCTCGCGGAAGTGATCCCAGAACTTGGCCCGCAAGACCGGATCGATCCCGGCCGTGGGCTCGTCCAGGAAGAGTACGTCGGGTTCGTGGACCAGGACACAGGCAAGCTCGAGCCGGCGCTGCATCCCGCCGCTGAGCTGGCCGGCCGGTCGGGAGCGGGCGTCCCCCAGCTCGACGATGTCGAGCGCAGACTCGAGCCGCTTGCCGCGGCTAAACCAGCCCATGCCATAAATCGACGCGGCAAAGTTGAGGTTCTCCCAGACCGAGAGCTCTGGAAAAAGGACGAAGAGCTGCGGCATGTAGCCGAGCCGCTGGCGATCCCGACGCCGAAACAGGTGCGGCGGGCGCCCCATCAACAGCAGCTCGCCGCCGCTCGGCTTGAGCACGCCCAACATCATCCGGATCGTCGTCGTCTTGCCACAGCCGCTCGGCCCAACGATTCCAAAGATCTGGCCGCGCCCGATCTGGAAGGTCAGGTCCTGCACGACGTCCTTGTCGTCGAACCGCTTGCTCACCCCCGCCGCCAGCACCGCCAGCTCGGGCATGCTCTCGAGCCGTGAATCGGACGCGGCGGGCCCCTCCCTTGAGGCGCTGGCGTCGACCGGCGAGCCGGCTGGCGGCCGTGCCTCAACGGTCATGGTGCGATACCCGGGGGTATCCGCCGCGCGATGCCCCACCATCGCAGTGCTCGGCCGACCCGAAGAACGCGGGCATGTCCCCTCCCCCCGACCGCCGATCGTCAGGATCGTCGGCCGCTGCGCACCTGGGCAAGTTACATGCCACAGTTGCCAGATACGCCCGGCGCCGACGAGCGATCGATCAGACCAAGCGCTTCGCCGTTGCCCCAACCGCGATGCACCAACTACAATCCGCGACGCCTGATCCACACCGTTCGAGGAGAAAGCACGTGTCGCACGGACGGCTCGGCGTTTGGTCCCGGCTACTACCCTTCTTGCTGGTGTTCGGCACCATCGTGCCGACGGCCCCATCGTCGTGGGCTCAATCATTGCCCACGCTCTCGATCACCGACGCGTCGGTCAGCGAAGGCAATAGCGGCACGACGGAAGCCAAATTCACCGTCAGCCTCCTGGGAGCCAGCGACCGAAAAGTCACGGTCCAGTTCGCCACCGGCGGCGGATGCTTCCCTGGGTGTTGCTCCACGATCGACGCGGCCACCGACGTGCCGTGCCCGCTCGACCCGCGGCCGCTGGGACGGGGGTCTCAGGGCGAAGCGAGCCAGAACGCCTCACGGGCTCCGTGCCTCATCGAGCCTGACGGCATCTCCTTCTGCTATGGCGGCGGCACGGCGACGCCCGGCATCGATTACACCGCCACAAGCGGCACGCTGACCTTCGATCCCGGCGACAAGAGCAAGTCGCTCAGCGTGGAGGTCAAGGGCGACACTCAGTCGGAGTCGAATGAAACCTTTTTCGTCAGCTTGAGTAACGCAACTGAAGCCGCGATCGCCGATGGCCTGGGCCAGGGGACGATCGTCGACGACGATCAGGCCGCCTCGGTCGACCTGGCAATCACGCAGACCGACGCGCCAGACCCGGCGACCGTCGGAGCTACCCTGACCTACACAGTGAGCGTCACTAATCGGGGCTCAGGCAAGGCTACCGGCGTGAAGCTCGTCGACCCGCTGCCACGGGGGGTGTCGATTGGCTCGGTCACGCCCAGCCGAGGGAGCTGCGAGAGGCAAAAGCGCACGATCACCTGTAGCCTCGGGAGCCTGGATGGTGGGAGCAGCGCCACGGTCACGATCGTCGTCACGCCCACGAAGGCCGGGACGCTCACCAACCAGGCCAGCGTGACCGGCGACCAGCCTGAGCAAGATTTGGCAAACAACAAGGCTACGCAGGGCACGACCGTGACCGGTCGACGCTGACCTGGCCCTTCTCCCACAGCGGGATGCAGATCGAGCTCGACACCGTTGCGCCCGGCCTGAAAGGCTGACATGCCGACGGGCCGACGCCGCCCAATCGAGGCCGCCGACCTGCAGGGGATCGCGGTCGTCGGAGAGCCGCGCCTCTCGCCCGATGGGCGATGGGTAGCCTACGTCGTCACCGAGATCGACGTGGCGGCGAACGGCTACCGCTCGGCGATCTGGAAGGTAGCTACCGACGGCGGGGACTCTCGCCCATTCACGTCGGGCGCGCGCCGCGAGTACCACCCTCGCTGGTCTCCGGACGGCAGCCACTTCGCCTTCCTGTCAGACCGCGGTGGCGATGGGAGCCAGATCTACCTGATGGCGGCAGACGGCGGCGAAGCCCGTCGCCTCACGTCTGGACGTGCCGGCGTGTCTGGCTTCGCCTGGAGCCCCGCCGGCGACCTTCTGGCGTTCGTTGCGCGGGTCCGTGCGGACGACGAGCCTCCAACCGACGCCGGCGAGCCACCGGTCCGCGAGATCACCCGCATCAAGCACAAAGCTGATGGCAAGGGATTGCTGGAGGGGCGCACCCACCTCTTCGTGCAACCACTCGTCGAGGGCGAGGCGCGCCAGATCACTCACGGCGATTGGGACGACGCCGAGGCGGCCTGGTCACCGGACGGCCGCTCGATCGCCTTTACGTCGAACCGCACCGCGGGGCGCGACTGGAACAACGCCTCGGATGTCTGGGTCGTCCCCGCGCAGGGGGGACGGCCGCGCAAGCTCACCCCGGGCGGAGCGAGCTGGCGAGGGGCAGCCTGGTCGCCGGATGGGCGCCTGGTCGCCTGTCTCGGGCGGGCCGAAAACGTCGCAGCCGGCGCGAACACCCGCCTCTGGGTCGTTTCCGCCAGGGGCGGCGCCCCGCGATGTCTGAGCGCTGACTTCGACCAGAGTATCGGCAGCGACATCCTCTCGGACATCCGGGAGCATCCACCCGACCCGCTGCCGTGCTGGTCATCTGATGGCGCGCGCATCCGCTTCGTCGCGAACGACGGCGGCAACGTCCGCCTCTTCGAGGCCAATCCCTCGGGCGGATCGATCCGACGCCTGATCGGGGGCGACCGCCAGATTCTCGCGTTCAGCGCCAACGACGAGCGGATCGCCTTCGCCGCCACCAGTCCGCTCGATCCGGGCAACGTGCTCGTGGCGTCGGCAGATGGCTCGGACGAGCGCCCGCTGACCGACCTCAATCGACCGCTGCTCGACGCCCTGGACCTCCAGTCGCCGGAGCGGCTCGAGCTGACCGGGGCGGAAGGGGCGCCCGTCGAGGGCTGGTTCCTGCGAGGTCGAGGACGCGGGCGGCGGCCGACGATCCTCCAGATCCACGGCGGCCCCCACTCGCTCTATGGCAACGTCTTTTTCCACGAGTTCCAGCTTCTGGCGGCGCGCGGCTACAACGTCCTTTACACCAACCCGCGCGGGAGCGTCGGCTACGGCGAGCAGTTCTGTTCCGAGATCGCCGGAGCGTGGGGCGAGCTGGACTACGGCGACCTGATGGCCGCCGTCGACGCGATTCTGGCCCGACCAGACGTCGACCCCGACCGCCTCGGCGTGGCCGGCGGAAGCTACGGCGGCTTCATGACCAATTGGATCGTCGGGCACACCGACCGCTTCAAGGCGGCCGTCAGCATGCGCGGACTGTCGAGCTTCCTGTCGTTCTACGGGACCAGCGACATCGGGACCTCCTTCGCCGAGCGCGAGCTCCTCGGCGGCCCACACGAGCAGCTCGAACGCTACCTGCGGATGTCGCCGATCAGCTACGTCGACCAGGTCCAGACGCCGCTCCTGCTCCTCCACGGCGACGACGACCTGCGCTGCCCGCTCGAGCAGGCCGAGCAGCTCTTCGTGGCCCTCCGCCGGCGCGGCAAGACGGTCGAATTCCTCCGCTTTCCCCAGGAGAGCCACAACATGTCCCGAAGCGGGCGCCCCGATCGTCGCCTGATCCGGCTCGAGCGCATCGTCGCCTGGTTCGACCGATGGCTCATGCAATAGGTAGTGGGCAGCCGATGAGGCGACGTCCATTCGTCTGCTGCCCACTGCCTACTGCATACTGCCTCCTGTCGTGTGGTCCCACCGAACAACTGATCGGGCGCGCGTCTTCGGGCATCGCGGGGCGATGGGGCACGCGCCGGAGAACACGCTGGCCTCGTTCCGCAAGGCGGTCGAGCTTGGTGTCGACGCGATCGAGCTGGACGTCCACCTGACGGCCGACGACGAGGTCGTCGTACTGCACGACCCCCACCTCGAGCGGACGACCAGCGGGCGCGGACAGGTCCGCGGCCTGACCCCCGACCAGGTCCGCGGGCTCGACGCGGGCGCCCACTTCGGCCCCGAGTTTGCGGGCGAGCGCGTGCCGACGCTCCGCGAGGTCCTGGAGTGGGCCCGCGAGCGTTGCGTGGTCGACGTCGAGATCAAAGGCGCTCCCGCGCCCTATCCTGGCATCGCGGAGCGGGTCGTCGAGCTGCTCGTCTGCTACGGGATGCTCGAACACGCGATCGTCATCTCCTTCGACCATCCGACCGTCCGACGGGTCAAGGCGCTCGCCCCAGACCTGGCGACCGGAGTGCTGTATAGCTGTAGGCCGGTCGATCCAGTCAGGCTGGCGCGCGATGCGCAGGCGGATGCCCTGCTGCCGCACTGGTCGCACTGCACCGCCGAGGACGTCGAGCGCGCCCACGCCGCCGGGCTCTCCGTCCACCCCTGGGCGACCTCTGAGCCAGACGAGATCCGTGCCCTGCTCGCGATGGGCGTCGACTCGATCACCAGCAACCACCCCGACCGCGTCCTCGCCGAGATCGAGGCCCGCCAGACGGGGGAAGCGTAGGCGACAGCGCCCAGGCATGGGTGCGGTTCAAGTTTTCGCAGGCGCGGCACCGGAAGGGCAGGCACACGGGCCTGCCCCCGATGCGGACGGCGCAAGACCTTGAACCGCACCCCCCAGGCATCGACGGGTGCCCCGTTCATGGTGGGTCGTGCTACACTCTTGGCAACACTCGGCGTTGGGCACGGCGTCGAGGTGGAGCGCGATTGAAGTTCGCGGTGGCCGTTTTTCCCGGTACGAATTGCGATCGGGAGACGCTCCACGTTCTGCGGGATGTCTTCGGCCAAACGGCCGATCCGGTCTGGCACGAAGACACCGACCTTGCCGCCTACGACTGCGTGGTGCTGCCGGGTGGGTTCGCCCACGGCGACCATCTGCGGGCCGGGGCGATCGCGCGCTTCTCGCCGATCATGCGGGCCGTCGAGCGCTTCGCGCGCGGCGACCGCCTGGTCTGGGGCATCTGCAACGGCTTCCAGGTCCTCCTCGAAGCGGGTCTACTGCCGGGCGCGATGCTCCCGAACGCCGGTCGAGCCTTCGTGTGCTCCTGGGTTTACTGTCGCGTCGAGAGTGCCACTACGCCATTCACGGCCAGGATCACCCCCGGCCAGGTCTTGCGGCTGCCGATCGCCCACGGCGAAGGTCGCTACTACGCGCCGCCCGAAACTCTCCGATCGATCGAGCGTCGTGGCCAGGTGGCCCTTCGATACTGCCTACTCGACGGGCGGATCGCCGACGCGGCCAACCCGAACGGGGCCCTCGCCAATGTGGCCGGCCTCTGCAATGAGGGCGGCAACGTCTTCGCCCTGATGCCGCACCCGGAGCGAGCCAGCGAGCCAGAATTGGCTAGCCAGGACGGGCGCGCCCTATTCGAGTCGCTGCTGGCAGCGGCAGGCGAGCGGCCACTTCTCTCCCCGCCCACGCGGGACGCGATTGTAGGGGCGCACGGCGTGCGCCCTTCTTCACAAGAGTGGGCACGCCGTGCGCCCCTACAACCCATCATGCGAGACCCTACCGCGTGACTATCCCTGCCACACAGCCGGCGGTTCGCTCCCCCCATCCGAGCCTCAGCGACGCCGAGTACGGCACGATTTGCGAGCGGCTCGGGCGGCAGCCGAACGTGGTTGAGCTAGGGATGCTGGCGGCGATGTGGAGCGAGCACTGCGGGTACAAGAATTCGCGGGCCCTCCTCAAGCGGCTGCCGACGGAGGGGCCGCGGGTCGTCCAGGGCCCGGGCGAGAATGCCGGAGCGGTCGACATCGACGATGGGCTCCTGGTCGTGCTCAAGATGGAGTCGCACAACCACCCGAGTGCCGTCGAGCCGTTCCAGGGGGCGGCGACTGGAGTCGGCGGGATCCTGCGAGACATCTTCACCATGGGGGCCCGACCGATCGCCCTGCTCGACTCGCTCCGCTTCGGGCCGCTCGACGCCGACCGCACGCGCTACCTGTTCGGTGGCGTGGTCGCCGGCATCGCCCACTACGGCAACTGTATCGGCGTCCCGACAGTCGGGGGCGAGGTGTTCTTCGACCCGAGCTACGCGGAGAACCCGCTGGTCAACGCGATGTGCGTCGGGCTGGCCCGACACGACGAGCTGACCCGCGCTCGGGCGAGCGCGCCGGGCGACGCCGTCCTCGTCGTCGGCGCCGCGACCGGGCGCGACGGGATCCACGGCGCCACCTTCGCCTCGGCCGAGCTGGACGACGCCCGCGAGGAGCGCCGCCCGGCCGTCCAGGTCGGCAACCCGTTTCTCGAGAAGCTGCTGCTCGAGGCCTGCCTCGAGCTGCTCCCCACCGGCTCGGTCCGAGCGATGCAGGACCTTGGCGCGGCCGGCCTGACCAGCAGCAGCATCGAGGTCGCCGCGCGCGGGGGCCGCGGCATGCGGATCGACGTGGCGCGGGTCAGTCGGCGCGAGACGGGCATGACGCCCTACGACGTCATGCTTTCGGAGAGTCAGGAGCGGATGCTCCTGGTCCTGCCGCCCGAGGCGGTCGAGGCAGTCCGGGCCCACTTTGCTCGCTGGGAGCTCCACTCGGATGTCGTCGGCGAGATTGCCGACGACGGACTCATTCGGGTCCTCGACGCCGGCCAGGAGGTCGCCTGCCTGCCGGTTCCGCTGCTCACCGACGAGGTGCCGGCCTACGTCCGCGAGGGAAAGGCGACCCCACCGCCGGCCCCGCCAACGCTCCCTACGGAGCCGAACGACCTGGGGGCCACCCTGCTGCGGCTGCTCGGCTCGCCAAACATCTGCAGCCGCGAGCCAATCTTCCGGCGCTACGACCACACCGTTCAAGCCAACACGATGATCGAGCCAGGCTTCGGGGCGGCCGTGGTCCGCATTCGCGGCACCTCGAAGGCGCTGGCCCTGACGACCGACTGCAACCCCCGCTATTGCGCCGCCGACCCGCGGCGGGGCGCCGAGATCGCCGTCGCCGAGGCCGCCCGCAACCTGGCCTGCCGCGGGGCCGAGCCGATCGCCGTGACCGACTGCCTGAACTTCGGCAACCCAGAGCGCCCGGAGGCCTACTGGCAGCTCTCCGAGTCGATCGACGGACTGGCGACAGCCTGCCGCGCTCTCGGCGTCCCGATCGTCAGCGGCAACGTGAGCCTCTACAACGAGACCAACGGCCTGGCCATCGCGCCGACGCCGATCGTCGGGATGGTCGGGCTACTCGAGGACCGCGCCCGAGTCGTCGGCAGCGGCTTCCGCGCCGAGTCCGACATCGTCCTCCTGCTAGGGAGGATCGGAGCAGAGCTGGGGTGCAGCGAGTACCTGGCCCTCTCAGGCGCAGCGAACTTGGGGCCGCCCCCCGCGCTCGACCTGGACTTCGAGCGCGCTGTCCAGGACGTCTGCCGGACGGCCGCCTGCCAGGGCCTTCTGGCTTCGGCGCACGATTGCAGCGAAGGCGGACTGGCGGTGGCCCTCGCGGAGTGCTGCATCGCCGGGGGGGTTGGCTTTGAGGGCAACCCGGAGGCGCTCGCCTCGATGAGAGATGCTGACTTGACACTACATGCTCCCGACGACAACGTGCGCCAGGCTCGCCCCCCCAACCCCCCCGAGCTCGGGGGGGTTGGGGGGGCGAGCCCGCGCCATGCAGCACCAACGCTTGGGATGGATCTAGCCCGCATGGACGCACTGCTGTTCGGCGAGTCTCAATCGCGCATCGTCGTCTCCTGCCGACCCGACCACCTGGCCCATCTGGAAGCGCTGACCACCGAGCATGCCGTCACGCTCCACCGGCTCGGCCAAGTCGGCGGCGACCGCTTCCGCTGGGGCGACTCACTCGACCTCTCGCTGAAGGAGGTGGCACATGCCTGGCGCGATGGCCTCTCGTAGGGGCGCGATGAATCGCGCCCCTACGTACGCCTGGCACCATGCAGTGTCGCCGCTCATCACAACATCTTGCGTGTCAGTCACCGAGCAGGTACAACATCTTGTGGATACGTCGCTCGGCGGGAGTCTCTGTGAGTCATAGCCTGGCCCTGTCCGCGCCGACTGGATTGCGCGAGTACTGCGGCGTCATCGGCGTCTACGCGCCGGGCGAGGACGTCGCGCGACTGACCTACTTCGGCCTCTACGCCCTCCAGCACCGCGGCCAGGAGAGCGCCGGTATCGCCACCGCCGATGGCGAGCGGCTCCACGTCCACACTCGAATGGGCCTCGTCGCGCAGGTCTTCACCGAACCGGACCTGTCGCGCCTTGTCGGCCACGCCGCGATCGGCCACACCCGCTATTCGACAACAGGCTCGAGCCGCGTCGAGAACGCTCAGCCGCTCGTCGTCGACAGCGACCTCGGCCCGCTCGCGCTCGGCCACAACGGCAACCTCGTCAACGCGAGCGCCTTGCGGGAGGAGGTCGCGGAATTAGGCGTCACGCCGAGCGGGACCACCGACTCGGAGCTTCTCGGCCTCATCTGCGCCCGCACGCCCGGGGCAGACTGGCTGGCGCGCCTGCGAACGGCGCTCCCGCGGCTCCAAGGGGCATTCTGCCTGGTCCTACTCGCTCCAGACCGCTTGCTGGCCGTACGCGACCCGCTCGGCATCCGCCCGCTCTGTCTGGGCCGCCTGCCCTCCGGCGGCTGGGTCGTCGCCTCGGAAAGCTGTGCCCTCGACACGATCGGGGCGACGTTCATCCGCGAGGTCGACCCCGGCGAGCTGCTCCAGATCGACGCGGACGGCGTCCACAGCGAGCGTCTCCCGACCGAGGGGCGGCGGGCCGCCTGCTCCTTCGAGCACATCTACTTCGCCCGCCCCGACAGCATCGTGGACGGCCGCCTGGTGTACGCCGTCCGCGAGCGGATGGGCCAGGTCCTGGCTCGCGAGGCGCCGGCCGAGGGCGACATGGTGATCGCCGTTCCGGACGCCTCGATACCGGCCGCGATCGGGTACGCCACCGAGTCAGGCATCCCCTTCCGCGAGGGTCTGGTCAAGAACCGCTACATCGGGCGGACCTTCATCCAGCCCCAGCAGGGCCAGCGGACCGGCGACGTGGCCCTCAAGCTGAATCCCCTGCCGGAAGTGCTGGCCGGCAAGCGAGTGGTCGTCGTCGACGACAGCATCGTACGGGGGACGACGACCCCGCGGGTGGTCGCCCAGCTTCGGCGGGCTGGCGCCCGCGAGGTCCACATGCGGATCTCCTCGCCGCCAATGCGTTGGCCCTGCTACCTCGGGGTCGACACGGCGCCCATCGAGCAGCTCATCGCGGCGCGGATGAGCGTCCCCGAGATTTGCGCGCACATCGACGCCGACTCGCTCGGCTACCTCAGCGAGGCCGGCCTGGTCGAAGCGATCGGCCTACCAGCATCGACCCTCTGCAACGCCTGCTTCCACGGCCGCTACCCGATGCCGGTCCAGGCCGAGCAAGACAAGCTCGCGCTGGAGCGATGAGCAAGCAGAGACGACGCTCGCTTTGTCTTTCTGATCCTTTATGTCATCCTGAGCGCTGCGAAGGATCTTGTGTCGACCAGTAGATCCTTCGCTCACGCTCAGCATGACACACAGGCGAGGGCCTCCACGTACGCCGCCGCTGGCGTCGACATCGATGCCGGGGAGCGGGCGGTTGGGCTGATTAAAGGGGCGGTGCGCTCGACGTTCGGGCCGCGCGTGCTTGGCGATCTCGGGGCGTTCGGTGGACTCTTTGCTCTGGGCGCCAGCTATCGCGATCCGGTCCTGGTCAGCAGCACCGACGGAGTCGGGACCAAGCTCAAGGTGGCAATTGCGCTGGATCGCCACGACACGATCGGGCGCGACCTGGTCGCCCACTGCGTCGACGATATCCTGACCACGGGGGCCGAGCCGCTATTCTTCCTGGATTACGTCGCGCTCGGCGAGCTGATCCCCGAGCGGGTGGCCCAGATCGTCGAAGGGATGGCAGCCGAGTGTCGGGCGAACGGCTGCGCCTTGATCGGCGGCGAGACGGCCGAGATGCCAGACGTCTACCGGGCCGACGATTACGATTTAGCCGGCTTCATCGTCGGCGTCGTCGAGCGCGATTGGATCGTCGACGGCAGCCGAATCCGAGCCGGCGACCTGGTATGGGGGATCGAGTCGAGCGGGCTCCACACCAACGGCTATTCGCTGGCCCGGCGGGCGCTGGCCGACCTATCGCTGCACGGGGTTCATCCACGGCTCGGACGCCCACTCGGCGACGTCCTGCTCGAGCCACATCGCTCCTACCTGCCGACGATGCGACCGCTGCTCGAGGCCGGACTGGTCCACGGGATGGCCCACATCACCGGCGGCGGGATCGTCGGCAATATCCCGCGCGTCCTGCCGGACGGACTGACGGTCGAGCTGGACTGGGGCGCCTGGTCGGTCCCGCCGATCTTCGACCTGATCCAGGAGCTGGGCGTCGTCAGCTTCGAGGAGATGACGCGGGTCTTCAACATGGGGCTCGGCTGGGTCTTCATTGCTGCTTCCGAGGAGGCCGAGCAGGTACGGATGCGTGCCCCCGAGGCCCGGCCGGTCGGGCGAGTAGTCGCCGCCTCGACTGACGAGCGAGTCCGCCTCCTCGGGGCGCCGTAGAGGCCACCGGTGCGCCCGATCCGCCTGGGCGTGCTGATCTCCGGCCGCGGCTCGAACCTGCTGGCAATCCTCGAGGCAATCGAGCGGCAGGATCTGCCGGCCGAGGTTGCGCTCGTCGTCTCGAATCGCGCACAGGCGCCCGGGCTCGAGTTTGCCCGCGCCCGCGCGATCCCGACATTCGTGGTCGAGCGCGGCGCCCGGGGTGACCGCGCCGAGCGTCACCAGGCCGTCAGGACCGCACTCGAGGCCAGGGGCGTCGACCTGGTGGTGTGCGCCGGCTGGGACGAGATCCTGACGCCCGAGTTCGTCGCCGCCCACGCCGGCCGGATCCTGAACACCCACCCATCGCTGCTGCCGGCCTTCGGCGGCGGACTCCACGCGCCGGCCGACGCCCTCACCCACGGCGTCAAGGTCAGCGGTTGCACGATTCACTTCGTAACCGACGACGTGGATGGCGGTCCGATCGTCCTCCAGCGCCCCGTGCCGGTCCTGGACGACGACACCCCCGAGAGCCTGGCGAACCGCATCCTGACCCAGGAGCATCGGGCGCTGCCCGAAACGATCCGCCTCTACGCCGAGGGCCGACTGCGCACTGAGGGCCGCCGCGTTTACATCCTGCCGGCCGAGCGCTAGTCCTGGGTGCCTACGATTCCGGCGGCGCGGCCGGCCCGGGCGCTACCAGCTCAGTCGCCTCGTTCGGGGCGTCGCCACGGTCGCGGTCAGCTCGGCGGTCGAGGGCGCGACGGATCGCGGCGGCGGCGGCACGGCGGCGCTCGCGCGAGGATTCGAGCAGGGTCTGCCCGTCACAAACCGCGCTCGCGTTGTGGAAGCGGCTGCCGCCGCTGAGGAGCTGGGCCGCTCGAGCCGCCATCGCGAGCGCCCCGATCAGGTCGGCGTGGTGGTGCGCGACGACCGCGGGCGGCGTCACCCGCTCGAGCGCCTGGCGCATGGTGGCCGTCTGCCAACGATGGATCGCCGCCAGGTTGCCGAGCCTGTCAGCGCCGTCGAGCGCCGCGGCGTGCTCGATCCATTCCTGGTACAGTAGCTCGGTGCGCTCGATGACGGGTCGAACCTCGTGATCGTACGCGGCCCGCTCTTCGTCCGACGGGGTCGGATGTCTCTCCAACAGGCGTCCCAGGGCCGCAAGCGCACCGAAAAGAGCCATCAGCCCAGAGAGGATACCGGGGCGCCGAGCATACCGTCAACACGACGAGAAGCCCGTTAGCCCGGATTATTCACTGGGTCACGCCGAGGGCGGTGCGGAGTCCTGGGAG
>JACCZL010000149.1 GCA_013695975.1 Chloroflexota bacterium | reverse complement strand
CTTCTAGGTTACCAAAAAAATAAAAAACATCACTGAATTTGCCGGAAACTCGTAGTCCAGGCACGCGCCGGACCCGAGGCGCCGCTCGCGCACGCCGACGGCGTCGGGCCGCTCGAAGGTGTTGAGGACCTGGGGGCCGTCGCCGTTCACCTCGTAGCCGACGCCGCGGAGGGCCGTCCGACCGTCCTGGAGCTCGATGGTGGTCGAGATCGGACGGTCACGGTTGCGATTGACGACCCCGAGCACCAGCGTGTCTCCTGCCTGGTCGCACGTCGCCGTGACGTCGAGCATGGGGAACGGCCCGAGGTCGGCGACCCGATGCGGCCGCGGCGAGGTTTCATGCTCGGCCAGGCGACCATACGTCTCGCACTCGACGAACGGGTCGAGCGCGATCGCCTGGGTGTGCTCCGAGTACAGGCGCACGGGGTGGTAAATCGTCTGATGGAACATGCCTTCTTTGCTGGTGAAGAGCGCCCCGATGGCGTTGACGAGCTGGGCTAGGTTCGCCAGCCGAACCGTCCGGCACTGGCGGATGAAGACGTTCAAGTACGACGCGACGGCCAGGGCATCAGACAGATCGTACTGCTCCTCGACTCCGGACCGACGATGCTCGATGCCGCGCGCTCGGTACCAGACGTTCCATTCGTCGTAGGCGACGTAGATCGGGTGGGAGATCTGCTGGTCGTAGCGGGCCCGGTCGATGAGCCCCTGGGTGATCTTGAGGGCGCGCTCGGCCTGCTTGGGCGCGAACACGTTGCTGTAATAGTCCTCGCTGCCGGTGTAGATGTGGAGGCTGTGGTAGTCGACGAATGGTGCGAGCCCGTCGACGACGATCTGGTCCCAGTCGCTCCAGCCATCCTTCCCGCAGCTCACCAACTTGATCGACGGGTCGGTCCAGCGCATGACCTTGGCAAACTCACGGGCCTTTTTGACGTAGTCCTCGGCCGACATCGCCCCAAGCTGCCAGCTCCCGTACAGCTCGTTGCCGAGGCCCCAGTACTTGACGTTGAATGGCTCGGGGTGACCGTTCTGGCGGCGCAGGCTCGCCCAGTGGGTGTTGCCGGCGCTGTTGCAGTACTCGACCCAGGCCTGCGCCTCGTCGATCGTGCCGGTGCCCATGTTGACGCAGATGTACGGCTCGGTCTCGAGCTCGCGGCAGTAGGCGATGAACTCATCGGTGCCGAAGCGGTTCGACTCCTCGCCGAACCAGGCCAGATCGGTCTTGCACGGGCGGTTCTCGACCGGCCCGACCCCGTCGAGCCAGTGATAGCCGCTGACGAAGTTGCCCCCGGGCCAGCGGAGGTTCGGGAGACGGAGCGCCCTGACCGCCTCGAGGACGTCACGACGGAAGCCGCGCTCGTCGCTCAGCGGGGAGCCTTCCTCGAAGATGCCGCCATAGATGCAGCGACCGATATGTTCGATGAAGCCGCCGAAGATCCCACGGTCGACCGTCCCGAGGCGGCGATCGAAATCGATCTTGATACGGGCCATGCGCGTGCGCTCTCCTCGGCGTAGTATGCCACGTCGCATGACCGCTGTCCCGAGCGGGCAGGCGTGTCCGCCGCACTGCTCCCGGACAAAACGGGTAGGATAGTAGCGAGGGGGAATGGGGTGGTTTTCAGCGTCGGGGACTTCCACGATCTTGTGCGCCTGCTCGAGCAGAACCCGGAATGGCGGGCCGAGCTGCGTCGCCTCGTGCTGACCGAGGAGCTGCTGAGGCTGCCGGCTCTCGTGGGCGAACTGGCCGCGGCCCAGCGACGGACCGAAGAGCAGGTTTCCGCGCTCGCGGAGGCCCAGCGGCGGGCTGAGGGGCGACTCGAGCGGGTCGAGGGGCGGCTCGAGGGCGTCGAGGGGCGGCTCGATCGGATCGACGAGCAGATTGCCGCGCTCGTCGAGGCGCAGCGGCAGACCGAGCTGGAAATTCGCACGTTGGTTCATGCTCAGCAGGCGCTGACCGACAGGCAAGACGAGTTCGCCCGCGAGCAGCGGGACATGCGCAACATGCTCGCCCAGCTCCGCGGAAACGATCTCGAGCGCCGCTACCGCGAGCATGCCGACGCGTACTTTGGCCGTCTCCTCCGTCGGGTGCGCGTAGTTGGCCCCAGGGAACGAGATCAGCTCTTCGAGGAGGGGATCGCCAGCGGGCTGCTCGACGAGGAGACCGCCTTCGAGGTGCGCCAGGCGGACCTGATCGTGCGCGGGCGGCGCCCGGGCGAAGACCACGACACGTACCTGGTGATCGAGGTGTCGGCCGCGGTCGACCCCCATGATGTGGAGCGAGCAGCCCGCCGGGCGAGTCTGTTGAGACGATTGCGGCCGGCCCTGGCAGTTGTGGCCGGCGAGCGGATCACGACGGAAGCCGAAGGGCCGATCAAGACACAACGAGTGTGGCAACTGCTCGACGGGCGCATCCTGGAGCCGGGCGCGTAGGCTGGTACGGGCCGCGGGCTCGCCGGGCGTCCACGGTCAGGTAGTCGTGGATGTCAGCCCGCGCTCCAGACAGTTGACAGGCCCCCCTCGCCGTTCCTACAACTGCCCGAGCGCCCGGCGCACGCTCCGCTCGGGCGAGGAACGCGCGGATGGCAGGAGGAGTCAGCGATGTGGAACTCGTTGAGCACGGATGCGCACCAGGGGATCGTCGCCGAGATCACGACCTACGCCGCCGGTCAGGGCGACCTGATCCATGCCTATGTGGCCCGTCCCGAGGGAGACGGCCCGTTCCCCGGTCTCGTCCTCGTCCACCACATGCCGGGCTGGGACGAGCTCTACCAGGAGTTTGCCCGCCGCTTCGCCAATCACGGCTACACCGTCATCT
>JACCZL010000146.1 GCA_013695975.1 Chloroflexota bacterium | reverse complement strand
GGCCGCCGGCGGCCGCACGGTCGTCGTAAGCACCGGCTCGCCGGGCTCGGCCTTCCTCTGCCATCCACGGGTGCGGGAGTGTGACGGCGATCGGCTGTTCAACCCGGCGATCATGCTGCCAGGAGGGGCCGCCGACGAGCTGGTGGCGCGGCTCGGCCCGATCCCCGCGCCGACGGTCCCGAACACGGCGCAAGACGCCTACTTCGCCCGCGCGGTCGTCGAGTACGTCCTGCCCACGCTCGACCCGACGCTGCTCGTCTTCTGGCACACCGATCCCGACAAGACTCAGCACCACCACGGCTTCGGCAGCTCCGAAGCCCTCGCCGCGATCCGCAACGCCGATGCCCACCTCGGTCTGATGCTCGGGGCGCTGGATGCGAGCGGTCGGCGCGACGAGACGGCGGTCGTCATCGTCTCGGACCACGGCTACGTCAGCATCGAGCCGGCCGTCGACCCGGCCGCGCCGTTCGTCTCGGCCGGTCTGGGCGACGCGCTCGAGGGAGGGCGGCTGGTCCTGGCGACGAATGGCTGCTCGCTCTACGTCTACGTCCCCGATGGCGACGCCGAGCTGATCGGACGCGTCGCCACCGCGTTGGAGGACTGGGAGCATGGCGGACCGGTCTTCAGCGGGGCTCGCGGCCTGCCGCCGGCCGAGGGCACCCTGCCGCTGGCGCTGGTCGGGTTGGACGGCGACCTCGCGCCGGACGTCCTCTGCGCCCTGGCCTGGGACGATGCTCCCAACGAGTACGGCTGGGCCGGGCGCTCGGCCGGGCTTGACCCCAAATACGGGGCCAGCCACGGCGGCATCAGCCCCCGCGAGATCCGCAACACGCTGGTCCTGGCCGGGGCCGGCCTGAAAGCCGGCCAGGTCGACCCCCTGCCGGTGGGCAATATGGACGTGGCCCCAACGCTCCTCCACCTGCTCGGCCTCGAGCCGCCGCCCGATCAGCACGGCCGCGTCCTGGTCGAGGCGCTGCTGGGCGGCCCTCAACCGGCCGAGCTCGACGTCCACCCCGAAGCGATCACGGCGGCGCGCGGCCCCTTCCGCCAGCGCCTCCATTTCTCCCGCGTCGGCGACGCCCGTTACCTCGACTTCGGGCGCGCCGAGCGCAACCACACGCCCTGCTGAGCCACGGCCGCGGCTCGCCTACGAGCGCCCGATAGCGGACCCCGCGGGAAGAGCCGGTGCAGCTCCCGGGTACGAAGGTTGCGTAAGCCGTGTTGCCCCCCCGGGCACGTGGCACGCAGAAAGGGAGGTCTACGCTATGGACGCGGTCCAGATGTTGAAGGACGACCACCAGAAGGTCAAGGGCCTTTTCAAGAAGTTCGAGAAGGCCGAGGGTCGGGAGCAGAAGCAGATCGCCGAGCAGGTCTTCCAGGAGCTCGAGGTCCACAGCAAAATCGAGGAGGAGATCTTCTACCCGGCGGTCAAGCGGAAGGCCGACGAAGAGGGCAAGGAGCTGGTCGCCGAGGCGGTCGAGGAGCATCACGTCATCGACGTGCTCATCAAGGAAATGAAGGCGATGCGCTCGATCGACGAGCAGTACAAGGCCAAGTTCACGGTGCTCCAGGAGAACGTCGAGCACCACGTCGAAGAGGAGGAGGGCGAGATGTTCCCCGACGCCAAGAAGCTGCTCGGCGACGACATCGAGAAGCTGGCCGAGCGGATGGACAAGCGCAAGCAGGAGCTGATGGCCGCGGTGTCCTGAACGCGAGCGGGGTTGGCGCCGCTGGCCAGCGCCAACCCCGATCTACGAGACGGCCCCGCCGACGAAAGGTCAATGATCGAGTGCCGCCGTCCTTTCAGGCGTCGGAAACAGCGGCGCGTGACCCGACACCGAGCGCGGCCATGAGACGAGTGTAAAAGCGCAAATTATGCAGCGAGGCTAGCCGTTCGGCAGTTGCGTCCCCCACCTTGAACAGGTGGTGGAGGTAAGCTCGCGAGTAAACGCGGCAGCACGGACAGTCGCAGCCTCTATCGATCGGCGTGAAGTCGGCGTGGTAGCGGTCGTCGAGGATGTACACGGTCCGGTAGAACGACTCACCCGACCGGAGCGGTGTCCCGGGGTACGGCGGCAGGAACATGTAGAGCCGGTTCCGCCTGGCGTCGCGCGTCGGCAAGCTACAGTCGAACGAGTTGTAGCCGAGGGCCGCTGCCGCCAGGACGTGGTCCGGCCGCCCCACTCCCAGTGCGTGCCGCACCGAGTCGGCCGGCACCGACTCGGCGACGGCCGCCAGTTGCTCGGTCAACAAGCTGCCGTCCGGGGCGATCGGCCAGCCGCCGAAACCGTAGCCGTCGAACCCGATCGACACCAGCGCGGCGGCACACTGCCGGCGCAGCACCTCGCTCGCACCGCCCTGCACCACCGCGAAGAGGTGCGGACGCGCTCGCGACTGTCGCCCCGAGCCAAGCATTCGCTCGAGCTCCTCTTTGCAGCGCCGCGCCCACCGTATCGTTCGCTCGACGGATTGCTCCTGCTCGGCCTCCGGCGCCTCGGCACCGGTGCAGTCGTCCAGGCAAATCATGATGTCTGAGCCAAGCTGCATCTGGAGCTGGATTACCCGCTCCGGCGTCAGCCTCCACTTCTCGCCAGTACTCGGCTCGCGGAAGATCACCTCGTTCTGGCGGATCACGCCGTGCTCGGCACTCTGTCGGATCAGCGAATAGACCTGGAAGCCGCCCGAGTCACTCATGATCGGGCCGTCCCAGCCCATGAAGCGATGAATTCCTCCACTCCGCTGGACGACGCGCATGCCCGGCCGCCGCATCAGATGGAACGTGTTCACCATCAGGGCCTTCACGCCGACGCTCCGGAGATCCTCGGTGCTGACGCTTCGGACGGCTGCGCGCGTCGCATCGGGGAGGAAGACCGGCACTTCGAGGGCGCGACCGGCAGGCTGCCCTTCACCCGTCACCGCTCTCTCGCGCGCGCGGGAGAGAGGGAGCCCGCCCGCCACTCGCCAATCATGACGATGGACGCGGTCGTCATCGCCGGAGTCGCGCATCAGCCCGCCAGCTCGGCGTCATGAAACCCCTTCTCGATGATGAATACCAGCTCGTTCTCGAACTCGATCTCCTGCACCGTCCACGACTCCCCAGCGATGATCGCGTGGAGCTGATCGCGATAGGTGCGGGCCATCCCTTTGTTGACGCGACCGCCGAGCGACCGCGTCGGGTAGGAGACGACGACGTGCCGCGCCTCGACGGCCCGAAGCAACCGCGCTCCAGCCCCGGCCTCCTGATGTTCCAGGCAGGGCAGGGTCTTCAGGAGGAAGGCGGCGTCGGCGGGTTCGGCGGGCGGGTTCGCGAGCACGTCGCGAACCTCGGCCACGTGCTCGACGCCGACGTGGGTGAGGAACGTGTCCACCAGCGCCATCTGTTCCTTGTCGATATCGTACGCGAGATACCGGGCGCCGGCAGGTAGTCCCATCCACGGCAGCGCCAGCGGGTTCAGGCCGCATCCTAGGTCGACCACCGTCGACGGCAACCCGGACACGGCGAAGATCCGGGTGTAGAACCTGTCGAGCACATCAACCCGCTCCCGCGACGAGGCGTGTCGACCCAACAGATCCCGGCAGAGGGCGCGCAGGCCCGGATCGGCGAGGTCCGCGCTGACGGTTTGGAAGCGGGCTACATCGTCACCGCGACGGCCTCCGGCCGATGTAGTTCCGGCACAGTATGCACCGAAGATCTGGTGCAGCCGGCGCTTCGTGCGCTTCTCGGCATCCGCCAGATTGCGCGCCTTTGGGATCTCGTTCAGGGCGAGTCGCCGGATCAGCGCGGCGTCGACCGAACCGTATCGACGCGAGGCCACCACCCTCCTCACGACCTCCTCGACCGGGATGGCATCGCCGATCCGCGCTCGCGCGCGGGCGCGCGCCATCAGCGAGCGCTGCCTGAACTGCCCTCCTCCCGCGTGGGAGAGTAGTGGGCGGGCGGTGGTGGAGGTCTCGGGGAGGATGCGCGGGCGTCACCCGCGTCCCGGGCCAACGGGCTATCTTCGCCGGCACCGTTACGTGCCGCTAGCGCCATCTGGTAGGCGGCCCGCCGGGTTAGACCTGCATCCGCGACAAGGCGCTCGACGATCTCCGGCGTGCTCAGGCCCTCCGCCGCGAAGCCGCGGGCAGCCTCCTCCTGAGCATCCACGTCATCGGTCTCCGCGGACGGTGCTGCCCTCGCACCGTCTACAACGACTGTTGCCTCGCCGCGCACGCGCACCTCAGCGGAAAGGCGGGCGATCGCCTGGCTAACGCTTCCTCGAAAGTACTGCTCGTCGTCCTTCGTCACGCTGCGCGCAAGGCAGATTGCGCGGTCGCCGAGCACGTCTAAGACATCGCGGAGGCTGGCCAGCAGGCGGTGCGGTGCCTCGTAAAAGACAAGCGTCGCGCCGTCGTTCCGTAACCGTGTCAGCGACTGGCGTCGAGCGCTAGCACCGCGCGGCAGAAAACCGACAAAGCGGAACTCGGCCGGTGACAGCCCGGAGACCGCGAGCGCCGTGATCGCAGCGCAGGCACCGGGCACGCTCGTGACCGTGATCCCGTCCTCGATGGCGGCGCGCACGACGCGATAGCCCGGATCGCTCACCAGCGGGGTACCGGCGTCAGAAACCAGGGCGACGTTGTGTCCGTCGAGCAGCCGCGCGACGAGCTGACGGCTGCGCGGCACCTCGTTATACTCGTACACGCTCAGCGCCGGTGCGGTGATCCCATAGGCGCGGCGATACTTTTCCAGATGACGGGTGTCCTCGGCAGCGATCAGGTCAACCTCGCGCAGCACCCGTACCGCGCGGTAGCTGATGTCCTCCAGGTTGCCTATTGGCAAGCCGACAACGTACAGCGTGCCGTGCTCTGAACCGGTGGCGCTCATGCCAGGGAACTCTACCACGTCATCACGTATGACGTGAGCGGAGGACTACCCACCACAGGGCAAGTGCATCACCTTTTGTCGGGGCCGTCCAGGGCGTCGAGAGTGTGGCCTGCCGCCCGGTTTTGGGGTGGATGAGATGGGGTCTGCATCCTAAAGGCGAGCGGGGGCTGGCGCCGCTAGCCGGCGCTGGTGCCGCTCGTCCGCGGCGCCAGGTCGCGCCAGCCACCGAGCCCGAGCCACCAGATGGCCCCGCCGACGAACTTGACCGCCGCGAAGTACACCACCAGGTCCCA
>JACCZL010000694.1 GCA_013695975.1 Chloroflexota bacterium | reverse complement strand
CCTCGTAGAGCGGCTGCTCGACGTGGACGAGCAGGGCTTCGCGGGCCAGGCGGAGGGCATCGGCGATTGCGTCCTTGGAGATCGCGCCACCCCGCTCATCAATGATCGTCTCCCAGGCCAGGCCACTCGCGACCTGATCGAGAACATCGGCCACGCAGACCCGGGTCCATCGGAACGTGAGCCCATCCTGGCAGACCTGAGGATCGACGACAACGTGACGACTGAGTACCTCGACCATACCAGTGTCCTCCCGAGGACCCGCTTCGACTGCCCGGCCAATCTTGCGGCCTCTCCGCTCCCACGATAGTATGTGACATCTTTCCGGTGGGACGACGGCATGCGCAACGATGGGGCTGCCGCGCCGATTCAGCTCGGGGCCGAAGACGTTCACCTCCGCTTCGGGGGCGTCGTCGCCCTGGCCGGGGTCAGCGTCGGGGTGCGCGCGGGGCAGATCGGGGCGATCATCGGGCCGAATGGGGCCGGCAAAACCTCGCTGCTGAATACGTTCAGCGGGCTGTATCCGCCGACGTCGGGGCGCCTGAGCTTCGAGGGGCGGGACATCACCCGCTCGCGGCCGCACCAGATCGCGAAGCTGGGGATCGCCCGGACCTTCCAGAACATCGAGCTGTTCAAGGGCATGACGGTCCTCGACAACCTGATGCTCGGTCGCCACGTTCACCTCAAGACGGGGCTGCTGGCGGGCGGAATCTACTGGGGGCGCGCGCAGCGCGAGGAGGTCCGCAACCGCGGGGTCGTCGAGGACGTGATCGACTTCCTCGAGATCGAGGCGATCCGCAAGCGGACGGTCGGGACCCTCGCCTACGGCTTGCAGAAGCGGGTCGAGCTGGGGCGGGCCCTGGCGATGGAGCCGAAGCTGCTGCTGCTGGACGAGCCGATGGCGGGCATGAACGTCGAGGAGAAGGAGGACATGGCCCGCTTCGTCCTCGACATCAATGAGGAGCGTGGCGTGACCGTCGTCCTGATCGAGCACGACATGGGCGTCGTCATGGACATCTCTGATCGAGTCACCGTCCTCAACTTTGGCAAGGTGATCGGCGACGGCACGCCCGACGAGGTCCGCCGCGATCCCGACGTGGTCCAGGCCTACCTGGGCCATGAGACCGAGACCCTCCAGCGAGCGCACGAGGAGACCGAAGCGCTCGCCCGGGCCGCGCTGGACGAGGTCGGAGCGCGGCCGTGACGCCCGATACCCTGCCGAAGCTGCTGGTCCACCAGGCTGAGCGGATCGGCGACCAGGTGGCGATGCGCGAGAAGGAGCTCGGCATCTGGCGCGAGCTGACCTGGGCGGACTACCTGGAGCGCGTGCGGGCGTTCTCGCTCGGGCTGCGGGCGCTCGGGCTCGAGCGCGGCGACACGATCGCGATCATCGGCGACAATCGTCCGGAGTGGGTCTTCGCCGAGGTCGCGGCCCAGGCGGCCGGAGCGGCCTCGGTGGGGCTCTTCCAGGACGCGGTGGCGCGCGAGATCCAGTTCATCGTCGACCACGCCGACGCCCGCTTCGTCGTGGTCGAGGACCAGGAGCAGGTCGACAAGCTGCTCGAGATCCAGGACAGCCTGCCGAAGGTCGAGAAGGTCATCTACTATGACCCGAAGGGCCTGCGGGGCTACTCGCGGGAGCGCTTGCTCGGCTTCCCGGAGGTCCAGGAGCTGGGTCGGGCCTACGACCGCGAGCACCCCGGCCTCTTCGAAGAAGGCGTCGCCGCCGGCCGCGGAGACGACCTGGCGGTCCTCTGCTACACGTCGGGAACGACCGGCAGCCCCAAAGGCGCGATGCTCAGCCATGCCAACCTGCTGGCGGCGGTCCGCAACCTGGTCGCGATCGACCCGGTCGACGTGGGGGACGAGTACGTCTCGTTCCTGCCCTGCGCCTGGATCGTCGAGCAGGTCTTCGGCGTCGCCCTGGCGATCAGCGAGGGGATGATCGTCAACTTCCCGGAAGAGCCGGAGACGGTCCAGCAGAACATCCGCGAGATCGGCCCGCGGATGATGCTGGCGGCGCCGCGGATCTGGGAGAACCTGCTCTCGACCGTCCAGGTAAAGATGCAGGACGCGAGCCGGGTCAAGCGCACGATCTACGAGTGGGCGATGGGGATCGGCTACGCGGTCGCCGACCGCCGCGTGGACGGCGCAGCGATCCCGCCCTGGCTCGGGCTTCGGCACCGGCTCGCCGACGGACTGATTTTCCTGCCGCTGCGGGACCACCTCGGGTTGGCCGAGCTGCGCCGCGCCTACACCGGTGGAGCCGCCCTCGGGCCGGACTGCTTCCGCTTCTTCCGCGCGATCGGGGTCAACTTGAAGCAGGTCTACGGGCAGACCGAGCTCTCGGGGCTATCGGTCATCCACCGCGACGGCGACATCGACTTCGAGACGGTCGGCAAGCCGATCGGCGAGACCGAGATCCGGATCTCCGACCAGGGCGAGATCACGACGCGGAGTCCAGGCCTCTTCCGC
>JACCZL010000110.1 GCA_013695975.1 Chloroflexota bacterium | reverse complement strand
CATCGCCGAGTCGTGGGTCTCGGGCGGGGCGAACCAGTTGTCGACGAAACGCTCGAACGGCCCCATCTGGCGCAGCTCGCCGCCGCACTCCTCGCAGCTCGGGCGCCCGCCCGGCTCCAGCCAGAACCGCTGTCCGCGGCGAGCACAGGTGACACGAGGGGGAGTCGTCACGAATATGGGGTGGTTCGGGCAGCCGTCTGCTCCTTACGAGAACGCTCGCTTCGAGGGCCGCGATAGGGCGGTCGAAATCGTCGCCCACCGCGATGGGCTGGCCCCAATCCTCAGTCACTGTGCTCGGTCACCAGGCGATCGAGGACATCGTCACCTTCAATCGTGCCCGTACTAAAGAAGCGCTCGATCTCCACCTGGCCGTCGTCGAAGAACTCGACTTCCCAGCGTTCCCCAGGTACGGCCACGACGACCATGATGGAGTCTCGAATCCGCTCGAGGCGGTACGCGATCTTCGCCAGCTCGAGCTGATCGAGGAACCGGAGCAGCGCGCCCAGGGAGCTACGTGGCACCGTCTTCACTTGTCGAACCTCCGGTCAGTCAGGAGTTTCCGTATCGTGCGGTAGCCGGGCAGCCCGCGCCTGGCTCGCCGATCGATCTCGCCGAACGAGACGTCGGCGATTTCCTCCCACGTCGGCGAGCCCTCTTCGAGTGGAGCGCGCTTGATGCTTCCCTTCTTGCCAGCCAGGATCTCTCTGACTGTCGCCCCCGCGTCGATCGCACGCCTCCTGTCGCTACTCGTTCAGCCCGACGCCCCCTACCGCCCGCGGCCCGTCACCTTCCGCACCAGCCAGATGACCGGGTCGTGGTACTCGGTCACCACCCGCTCCTTGAGCGGGATGATCGCGTTGTCGGTGATCTTGATCCCCTCCGGGCAGACCTCGGTGCAGCACTTGGTGATGTTGCAGTAGCCCAGGCCGGCCTGCTGCTTGATCAGCTCCAGGCGGTCGTTGGTGTCCAGCGGGTGCATCTCCAGCGCCGCCAGCCGCACGAACAGGCGCGGGCCCGCGAAGGCCGGCTGGTTCTCCGGGTGGTCGCGGATCACGTGGCAGACGTCCTGGCAGAGGAAGCACTCGATGCACTTGTGAAACTCCTGGACCCGGTCGACGTCCTCCTGGAACATCCGCCGCGTCCCGTCGGCCTCCTTCGGGCCCGGCTTGAACGCGGGCACTGCCTTGGCCTTCTCGAAGTTGAACGAGACATCGGTCACCAGGTCCTTGATCGGCGGGAACGCCTTGATCGGCGAGATCGTGATCGTCTCCCCCGCCGGGAAGGTGTTCATCCGCGTCATGCACATCAGCCTCGGGCGTCCGTTCACCTCGGCGCTGCACGAGCCGCATTTGCCGGCCTTGCAGTTCCAGCGGACGGCCAGGTCGGGCGCCTGGGTGGCCTGGATCCGGTGGACCACGTCGAGCACCACCTCGCCTTCCTGGGCCGCCACTCGGTACTCCTGATGGGCGCCGCCGGACCGGTCGCCGCGCCAGAGCCGCATCGTGACTTCGTCCATCAGACTTTCTCCTCCAGGAGCCGCTTCAGCTCGTCGGGCAGCTCGGGCAGCGGCTCCTGGCAAACCCGGATCTCCTCGCCGACGCGTCGCGTCACCACGTTTACCTGCCCGAAGTCGCGGTCCGTGGTCGGGTAGTCCTCGCGGGTGTGACCACCGCGGCTCTCCCGCCGCTCGATCGCCGAGCGGGTGACCGCCTCGGCGACCGTCAGCATCGTCGGCAGGTCGAGCGCCAGGTGCCAGCCGGGGTTGTACTGACGATTGCCCTGCACGCTTACGCGCTTCGCCCGCTCCCTGAGCCGGCCGATCTCGTCCAGCGCCCGTAGCAGCTCCGATTCGGTCCGGATGATGCCGACCAGCTCGTGCATGCACGCCTCGAGATCGGCGTGGATCGCGTACGGGTTCTCTCCCCCCTCGGCTTCGAACGGCGCCAACATCGCGCAGGCGGCCGCCTCGACCTCGCCGTCATCTACCGCCGCCGACCCTGAGAGCCCTGCGGCGTACTCGGCGGCGTACAGCCCGGCCCGCCGCCCGAAGACGACGAGATCGGACAACGAGTTCCCGCCCAGGCGGTTCGCGCCGTGCAGCCCGGCCGCCGCCTCGCCGGCCGCGAACAGGCCGGGCACGGTGGTGGCCGTGGTATCGGCGTCCACCCGCAACCCACCCATCTGGTAGTGGCAGGTCGGCCCGACCTCCATCGGCTCGGCCGTGATGTCAACGTCGGCCAGCTCCTTGAACTGGTGGTACATCGAGGGCAAACGCTTCTTGATGTATTCGGCGTCACGCCGCGCCGCGATGTCCAGGAAGACCCCGCCGTGCGGGCTCCCCCGCCCGGCTTTCACCTCGGCGTTGATCGCCCGCGCCACCTCGTCGCGCGGCAGCAGGTCCGGCGTGCGGCGCC
>JACCZL010000690.1 GCA_013695975.1 Chloroflexota bacterium | reverse complement strand
GTGAAAAGGCCAGCCGCACCGACCACCTCCGGAAGGGCTGCTGGGGCCAGCGCCGCCGATCACCGCCGAACCCGGCCCCTCCGACCAGGCCGGACCTACCCGAAGTCCCGCCTCAGGCAGCCTCATTTACCGGAAACTAGAGGCCTACGACCGTCTATGAATTCGGCGACCTCGTCCTCGTCCCATTCCCCTTCACCGACCAGTTGACCAACAAGAACCGGCCGGCCGTAGTCGCCAGCTCCGCGGTCTACCACCGCGAGCGCCCGGACCTCATCCTCATCGCTGTGACCAGCCAGGTGAGACCTGCGAACCCCGTCGGCGAAGTGGCTGTCGCGCGGTGGCAGGAAGCGGGTCTCCTGAAGCCCTCCGTGATCAAACCCGTCCTCGCCACTGTGCACAGGAGTCCTGTTGTCACTTTGATCGAACGATGGCGGGATTCTTTGACGGAAATCTGGCGGTCCGAGGCCGGCCGGGTGCCAGGCGGCAGCTAGCGCTTCGGGGTGATGTAGCGGTAGAGGGTGGAGCGCGAGACGCGCGGCGTCCTGCAGATGTCGGCGATGGAGTTGCCCTTGTCCTCGTACAGCCGCTGGGCCATCGCCACCTTCTTGGCGTCGCTGAGGGTGGCCGCCCTAGGATGACCCCCACGCCGACCGCGGGCCCGCGCCGCGGCGAGCCCCGCCTGGGTCCGGTCACGAATGATGTCCCGCTCGAACTCAGCGAGCGCCCCGAAGACGTGGAAGATCAGCTTGCCGCCGCTGGTGGTGGTGTCGATCTGCTCGGGCAGGCTGCCAAATCCGATCCCCCGTTCGTGGAGTGCATATCCGCCCGCGCGGCGAGGGGGACAGTCGTTTCGCAGTCTTCACCAGTGCAGCAGACGCTGCCGGCGCCGCCCTAACCATCCAGCGCGCCTTCGCCGCCGAGGGCTGGCCCACACCGCGACCCATTCGGGTGCGGATCGGCCTTCACACCGGAGAAGCCCAGCTGCGCGATGGCGACTATTACGGCTCGGCGGTGAACCGCTGCGCCCGCCTACGGGGGATTGGCCATGGCGGCCAGATCTTGCTCTCGGAGGCGACCGCGGCGCTCGTCCGTGACGACCTGCCGGCCGGCGCAAGCCTGCTCGACCTGGGGGCGCGCCGGCTGCGGGACCTGAGCCGCCCGGAGCGCGTCCACCAGCTTGTCGCGCCGGGTCTGCCTGCCAACTTCCCACCGCCGGTCTCGCTCGACGCCCGGCCGCACAACCTTCCGCTCCAGACAACGCCGTTGCTCGGACGGGACCAGGCGGTCGGGGCGGTGCGCAGCCTGCTGCTCCGCGACGAGGTCCGGCTGGTGACGCTCACCGGCCCCGGTGGGACCGGTAAGACCAGGCTCAGCCTCCAGTTCGCGGCTGACCGCTCGACCGGTTCGAGGACGGGGCGTTCTTCGTGGAGCTGGCGCCCATCTCCAACCCGGCGCTCGTGCCATCGACGATTGCCCAGGTTCTCGGCGTAGGGGATGTCGTTGGCCGCCCGCTGCTCGACGTCCTCGTCGACTACCTGCGCGGTCGGCAGCTCTTGCTCGTGCTCGACAACTTCGAGCAGGTACTCGCCGCCGCGACGGTTGCCGATACGCTGCTGCGGGCCTGCCCGGGCCTCTGCGTGCTGGTGACTAGCCGGGCGGCGTTGCAGCTACGCGGCGAGCATGAGTATCCGGTGCCGCCTCTGGCGCTGCCCGACTCGGGGCGCTCGTTCACGCCGGAGGCGCTGTCCCAGTACGGGGCAGTAGCCCTGTTCATCGAGCGGGCGACCGCCATCAAGCCGGACTTCGTGGTGACCAACGCGAATGCGCCGGCCGTGGCCGAGATCTGTGCCCGTCTGGACGGTCTGCCGCTGGCCATCGAACTGGCGGCGGCGCGCATTCGCCTGCTCTCACCGTGAGGTGATGCTGCCGCGCCTGGGACACGGCCTGACCCTGCTCAGCGGCGGCCGACGGGACCTGCCGGCGCGGCAGCAGACGCTTCGGAACGCGATCGCCTGGAGCTACGATCTGCTGCCGGAGGCCGAGCAGCGGCTGTTTCGACACCTCAGCGTGTTCGTCGGTGGGTTCACGCTCGAGGCTGCCGAAGCCGTCTGTAAGGGCGACCCGACGGGCAGCTCGGGGCACGCCCTCGGCATCGACCTGCTGGACGAGGTCGGGTCACTGGTGGACAACAGTCTCATTCGACCGGAAGAAGTGCTCGGCGGCGAGCCGCGCTTCAGGATGCTGGAGACGATCCGGGAGTACGGCCTTGAGCAGCTTGGGACGGCCGGCGAGGAGACTACGATCCGGCGCCGCCACCTCAGCTGGTTGGCCGACCTGGCGGAGCGCGGCCAGCCCGAGATCTTCGGACCCAATGGGGCTGAATGGGTCGACCGACTCGCGTCGGAGCTCGACAACCTGCGGGCGGCGCTGGCTTGGAGCCTGACCGATCCCATGTCCACCAGCGTGCAGGCCGGCCTGCGCATGGCGGGGGCACTCCAGCAGCTCTGGTTCTACCGGGATCGTCTGACTGAAGGCCAGCGCTGGCTTGAACAGACGCTCGCGGTGGATCAGGCGCGCCGCCGCCAGACGGAGACGATCTTGCCGGTCGCTCGAAGAGGCGCATTCGGCGCGCACCCACGGGTTGTGGCGCTCAACGGGCTGAGCGTCCTGCGCCTGCACCAGGGCGAACGCGAGCAGGGCGCGCTCGCCGCGGGGGAAGCGCTCGCGCTCGCGCGCAACGTCCAGGATCGGCTCGGTGAGGCGCACGCGCTCTCGACGCTCGGCAACGTCGCGCGCGGGTCTGGAGAGTTCGAGCGGTCGGCTACGCTACACGAAGAGAGCCTGGCGATCTTCAGGAGTTTCGACGACCCGTTCGGCATCTGGCGGGCGCTGGTTAATCTTGGCAGTACGCTGGGCCGGTTGGGTGATGGCGAGCGGGAAAATCGAGTGCTCGAAGAGAGCCTAGCTGTGGCGCGGGCGATGGGCGATGCCTGGGGCATCGCGCTAACGCTGCGACAGCTCAGCGGCATCGCGTACCGTCACGGCGATCTCGATCGCGCGACGGCGCTCCTCGAAGAGAGTTTGGTCTGGTGGGCGAAGCTGCGGGCCACCCGAGGCCGCCACTGGTCGCTGTGGGAGCTTGGGCAGATCGTCCTCACACGGGGGGAGCTCCAGCCGGCGGCGGCCTACTTCAGAGAGAGCCTCATGCTCTGCCGCGAGGCCGGCGATCGGCCCGGCATCGCCCGGTGTCTGGAGGGGCTGGCGGCAGCCGCCGCGGTCACTACCAGCGAGTCGGTGACATGGTCGATTCGTGCGGCGCAGCTCCTCGGGTCGGCTGCGTCCGTGCGCGAGGCGCTCAGCCCCCCGGTGTTGCCGAGTGACGGACCGACCGTCGAACGGGCGGTGGTGGCCGCCCGCGCACGCCTCGGCGAGGAAGCGTATGCGTCCGCCTGGGCTGAAGGGAGGGACATGCCACTGGATCGGGCGATCGAGCACGCCCTCGAGGTCGTGAACGAGGGCCGGGCCGCCGTGTCAGAGCCCGCCCCACACCATGCGCAGAACGCCGCGCACGGCAGTGTCTCATGAACCCTCGTTTCTGGGATACACTCGGTACCGCCAGCACAGTTTATTTGGACTTGTCCGGAAAACTCACACGAACCGTGGTCAGCGCAAGCTGCAGCCTGAACTCCAGCGGCTGATCGAAGGGCTCGCCCTGCGCCCAGTGTGGCTGTGATCCATCGCCACGCCAAGGTTGTCGCCGAGCAACACGGCTGGACGGTTGCCCAGCTACGCCTGCGTCCACGATGTCGTGCGGAGGTCGCATGACCGCCCGAGATCGCCACCTGGCGGACCGTCATCTACACCCCTCGATCACCGCGAGTCCCAAACAGCTCGCGGAGGAGCTCGATCGCTTCCGGGGCCCTGAGCTGGGGGATCGAGGCGGTCTGAGAGCCCGCCACAAACTGATCAAACTTCCCCGCCAAGAAGTGTGTGAGCGGCGCACCGGCCGTACGGGCCGGAATACGTGAGGCGCGTGGACTGTTGCTCCCGAGTGGACCTGTCCTTCGCCAGACGTCGCCGGCGGGGAGACAGGGGCGGAGACGGGCAACGAGATGGAGGGCCAGGCTATGCAAGCGGTGAGGGTACACCAGTACGGCGGTCCCGAGGCGATGCAGCTCGACGAGCTGCCGACGCCGGCGCCGGGAGCGGGCCAGGCGCGCGTCAAGGTGGAGGCGGCGGGGGTCAACTTCATCGACATCTACAAGCGCAGCGGCCTCTACAAGGGCGCGCTGCCGATCCCGCTCGGCGAGGAGGGGGCCGGCTCCGTCGAGGCGGTCGGCCCGGATGTGGGCGACGTGGAGGTCGGAGATCGGGTCGCCTGGACCTCGGTGGCCGGCTCGTACGCGAGCCACGTCCTGGTGCCCGCCGACCGCCTGGTCGACCTGCCGGAGGGCATGAGCTTCGACCAGGGGGCCGCGATCATGCTCCAGGGGCTCACCGCCCACTACCTGTCCCACTCGACCTACCCGCTCAAGCAGGGCGACACCTGCCTGATCCACGCGGCGGCCGGCGGGGTCGGGCTCCTCCTGACCCAGATGGCCAAGCTACGGGGGGCCCGGGTCTTCGGGACGGTCTCGACCGAAGACAAGGCCGCGCTCTCGCGCGGGGCCGGCGCGGATGAGGTCATCCGCTACACCGAGCAGGACTTCGCGGCCGAGGTGGAGCGACTTACCGACGGCAAGGGCGTCAACGTCGTCTACGACTCGGTCGGCAAGGACACCTTCGACAAGAGCCTCAAGTGTCTCGTCCCGCGAGGCTACCTGGTGCTCTTCGGCCAGTCGAGCGGCCCGGTCCCGCCGCTGGATCCCCAGATCCTGGCCGCCGGAGGCTCGCTGTTCCTGACCCGCCCGACCCTGGCGAACTACGCCACCACTCGCGAGGAGCTCCTCCAGCGATCCGACGAGGTTCTCGGCTGGGTCGCCTCCGGCAAGCTCGACGTCCGCGTCGACCGCACCTACCCCCTGGCCGAAGCCGCCCAGGCCCACCAGGCCCTGGCCGGCCGCGAGACCACGGGCAAGGTCCTGCTGCGGCCGGAGTAGGCAGTAGGCAGTAGGCAGTGGACGGGGTACGCTCTACTGCCTACTGGATTCCTTCTCGAGGTCCGCGTCGACCATCATGCGGACCAGGTCCTCGAAGCTGACTTCGGGGACCCAGCCGAGGACCGTCCGGGCCTTTGTCGGGTCGGCTTCGAGCAGGTCGACTTCGGCCGGCCGGAACAGGCTCGGGCTGATCTCGACGTGCTCGCGCCAGTCGAGGCCGACGTGCGAAAAGGCGATCTCGGCCACCTCGCGGACGCTGTGGGACTGGCCCATGCCGACCACGTAGTCGTCGGGCTGGTCCTGCTGGAGCATCAGGTGCATCGCCTTGACGTAGTCGCCGGCGTAGCCCCAATCGCGCTTGGCCTCCATGTTGCCCAGGGTCAGCCCCTTGTCCAGCCCGAGCTTGATCCGGGCGACGGCCCGCGAGATCTTGCGCTCGACGAACTCCGGCCCTCGCCGCGGACCGCCGTGGTTGAAGAGGATCCCGCAGCAGGCGAACATGCCGTAGCTCTCGCGGTAGTTGATAGTGATGTGGTGGGCGAAGACCTTGGCCACGCCGTAGGGGCTGCGCGGGTGAAAGAGCGTCCGCTCGCTCTGGGGGACCTCGTGGGCACGGCCGAACATCTCGCTGCTCGAAGCCTGGTAGAACTTGATGCCAGCGGCGCGGTGTCCGCTCACCGAGCTGCCCTGGACGTTGCGGATCGCCTCGAGCATCCGCAGGGCACCCAGTCCGGTGACGTTGCCGGTCAGCTCCGGCTGGTTCCAGGACAGGGCCACGAAGCTCATCGCGGCCAGGTTGTAGACCTCGTCCGGCTGGGCCCCCTGAAGCGCGCCAATCAGCGAGGTCTGATCGGTCAGGTCGCCTTCGAGGATCCGGACGTCGGGGACCTCGCGCTCGACGATCGCCCGCTTGGGGTTGTGCTGCCCGCGCAGGAGCCCGAACACCTGATACCCCTGCTCGAGCAGATACTCGGAGAGGTGACGTCCATCTTGCCCAGTGACCCCCGTAATCAGCGCTCGCTTCATGTCCACCTTCATCGCCCTGGATTGGCCACGTTATAGCGACGTGCGCAATAGTTGACCCCGCCGGCTACCTGATAGGGACCCCGCCAGGAGGTCAACTTCAACGAACACCGCTGTAGGAT
>JACCZL010000086.1 GCA_013695975.1 Chloroflexota bacterium | reverse complement strand
TCACGGACGCTGGGCTTCATCGAGCCCAACGAAGTCGTCGGCGGCTTCGCCGTGCGCAGCCCGAGGGCCTATCCCACTTACCGGCTTGGCTACCGTGAGCCGCTCGGCGAGCTCAAGGCCTATGCCGACACCTTCGACAACCTGCAGCTCATCGGTCGGGCAGGCGCCTTCCGCTACAACAATGCCGACCACGCCATCGAGACCGGTCTGCTCGCCGCGCGCAACGTCCTCGGCGCCCACTACGACCTCGACCAGGTCAACGCGGCAGCCGAGTACCTCGAGGCACGCCGCCGCACTCGCTCGGGTGGGTCAGTCTCGACCCTCGACGGCGACCGCCGTTCGCCGGTTCCGGCGGAGGCGCCCAAGTGAGCCGCGGCTGGATCGGTGTCGACTAGTGGGTCAGGCGGGAGGGGCCGCGACCCGTCGCCGCTGACGCCCAGCCGTGAAAGTCCTGCTCGTCAACGATCACGCGGCGCCCGTCGGCGGCGCCGAAATTATGACCCTCATGCTCCGCGACGGGCTGCGCGAGCGCGGGCACGACGCGCGGCTCTTCGCCAGCTCGGCTCGCCCCGGCGGTATCCTGGGTTCGGCCGACTACGAGTGCTTCGGCACGACCTCGCGGTTTCGCGCGCTTCTCCAGACGGCGAACCCGTGGGCCTATTGGAGGCTGCGTCGCGTCCTCGAGGCGTTTGAGCCCGATGTCGTGCATGTCAAGCTCTTCCTGACTCAGCTTTCGCCGTTGATCTTGCCGCTGCTGCGCGACGTCCCCAGTCTCTACCACGTGGTCTGGTACCGCCCGATCTGCCCGCTGGGTACCAAGATGCTGCCGGACGGGACGGCCTGCCGAGTGCGGGCCGGACCAGCCTGCTACCGCAACCACTGCCTGCCTCTGCACGACTGGGCTCCCCTCATGCTCCAGATGCGGCTATGGCGACGCTGGCGGAGCGCTTTCGACCTGATCGTCGCCAACAGCGACGCAATCAGGCTTCGCTTGCAGGCCGATGGCATCGACGCGCACGCAGTGGTCTGGGGTGGCAGCCCCAGCCGGTCCCCACGTGGCCCGCTCGTCGGTCCGCCGACGGTCGCCTTTGCCGGCCGTCTCGTGCGCGAGAAGGGGGTCGACGTGCTGCTGCGCGCCTTTGCCGCGGTCGCGGCGGCGCTGCCGGAGGCGCGGCTGCTGCTGGCCGGCGACGGTCCCGAGCGCGAGCGCCTACGGGCGCTGATTGCCGACCTGGGGCTCTCCTCCAGGGTCTCCATGCTCGGCTACCTGCCGCGCGCCGAGCTGGAGCGCCAGTTCGACGCGGCCTGGGTCCAGGTCGTTCCCTCGCGTTGGGCCGAGCCGTTCGGGATCGTCGCGACGGACGCGATGATGCGGGGCACGGCCGTGGTGGCCAGCCGCTCAGGGGGTCTCGCCGAGTCCGTTCGGGATGGCGAGACCGGCCTGCACGTCCCGCCTGACGACGTCGATGCTCTGGCCGCCGCGCTGCTGCGGCCCTTGCGAGACCGCGCCCTGGCAGAACGGATGGGCAGTGCGGGGCGGGAGGTCGCGCTCGCGGGGTTCGGCGAGGGCACCTTCGTCGAGAACTTCCTGCGCCTCTACCGGACGCTAGTCTCGAAGGAGAGGGCCGTCGACATTGGCTGAGGTCCAGACGCCGCCTCTCGTGATCCTGGGGATCGACGTGGGCGAGCCCGCGGAGATCGTGTGCTGGGCTCAACAAGGCTACCTGGCGACGATCGCTTCGATCATGGAGCGGGGCTGCTGGGGCAGGACGGCGGGGCCTGAACAACTCTGCGAGCACGGCACCGGCCTGACCCTGTTCAGCGGGATCTCGCGCCTCGAGCACGGCCATCACGATCTGCGCCAATTGAGGCCAGGGACCTACGAGTTTCAAACCGTCAGCCCGTACTCTTCCGAGGTCTTACCATTCTGGGCCCATCTCCGCGGCCGCGGGAAGAGGGTCGCCATCATCGACGCGAACGAATGCCGGCTGGCGCCCGACCTGCCAGGCTTTCAGCTCCTCAAGTGGGCGAGTCACGAGGCGGCCTGGCCCCGCCTCCGGCCGAG
>JACCZL010000084.1 GCA_013695975.1 Chloroflexota bacterium | reverse complement strand
AGGGTGACACACGTCGGTCCGGGGCGACGGGCGCCCATCGCTCACGCCCCGCTCCGGCGAGCCCAATCCGCGCCCTGTCCCGTAGTGTAGGGAGATCGTCCCATGCCCCTTGTCCGGGGAGCGGGGGCGTGGCGACACTCCACCACCGCAATTCGCAACGACCAAAAGGAGCCCAGGATGCGACCCACCCAAGTGATCCGTGGAACGGCGATTCTTGCCTTCATGGCCACGGTGCCACTGCTGACCCAGTGCCAGGCCCAGGCACCCCAGAACGGCCCGTCGCAACGGTCCCCGACGCCCAAGTCCATCGCGGGAAAGGTCGCTGCCGAGACCGTGGCCAAGGGACTCGAGCATCCCTGGGCGCTGGCGTTCCTTCCCGACGGGAGGATTCTCGTCACCGAGCGCCCGGGCCGACTCCGCATCGTCGAGACGGGTGGCCAGCTCTCGAAGCCGCTGGGCGGCGTGCCCAAGGTGGTGGCACAGGGCCAGGGTGGGCTGCTGGACGTGGCGATCGATCCCGACTTCGAGGAGAACCGGCTGGTCTATCTCTCCTTCGCGGAGCCGGGCCAAGGCGGAGCCGGGACCGCGGTCGCGCGGGGACGGCTCGGCGAGGGCGGGCTGGAGGACGTGAGGGTGATCTACCGGCAGCAGCCGAAGGTGGAGGGCAGCGGCCACTTCGGGTCGCGTCTGGTGTTCGGCACCGACGGGAACCTGTTCATCACCCAGGGCGACCGCCAGGGTTACCGGGAGCAGGCCCAGGACCTGGACTCGGGGCTCGGGAAGCTGGTCCGGATCAATCCGGACGGCTCCATTCCGGACGACAACCCCTTCATCGGCAAGAGCGGCGCGCGGCCCGAGATCTATTCATACGGGCACCGGAGCATACAGGCCGCCGCGTTGCATCCCGAGACCGGACAGCTCTGGACCGTCGAGCATGGCGCGCGTGGGGGCGACGAGCTGAATCACCCCGAGGCGGGCAAGAACTACGGCTGGCCGGTCATCACCTACGGCAGGGACTACTCCGGCGCGAGCATCGGCGAGGGGATGGCCAAGGAAGGGATGGAGCAGCCGGTGTATTACTGGGACCCGGTGATCGCGCCGTCGGGGGCGGTCTGGTACACTGGTGACAACTACCCCGGCTGGAAGGGCAGCCTCTTCGTCGGCTCCATGCAGCCGGGGGCGCTGGTCCGGCTCACGCTCGACAACGGCCGCGTGACCGCCGAGGAGCGCTACCTCGGCGAGATGGGCGACCGCATCCGCGACGTGCAGCAGGGGCCCGACGGCTTTCTTTACCTCGTGACCGACGAGAGCGACGGGCGGGTGCTGCGGGTGGTGCCGAAGGGCTAGTGCCGGGGTTGGCCGGGGGTGCGCCTCTTCCTTATATTCCCCGCCCCGAGGCCAGGTAGCTCAGTTGGTAGAGCAGCGGACTGAAAATCCGCGTGTCGGGGGTTCGATTCCCTCTCTGGCCATCGCCTTTAAGATCCCAGACATCAAGAGTTTATGCGTGAAGAGGCTGCCCAATCGGACAGTCTCTTCCGCTCGCGTGTGTGCGCCTAGTGTGCAGACCGGTGCGTAAGACCGCGGAACAGCAACTGGGCCGGCCGAATAGGCCCGTGCTTCGGCCTTACGGACTCTCCTGATCCGGAGTCGGTACCGCTGGGGCAGCGGTTCCGGCCTGAAGGATGACCGTCCGATTGCGCTGAAGGTGTCCACCCTCACCCGCTGCTGCAGTTCGGGAGCCATTATAGTGAACTTTGCCATTAATTAGACCCGTACATGCCCACTTTGGTCTCCTCTCCACCGGAGCCTTTCTCTTTTCTGACAGGCTCTCGCCCCCCACAATAGCTGTCGCATTTGCCAACGGGGACCCATGTTTCATGTTGTCCGATAAAGCCCCCAACACCCCAGCACAGCGCGACGAATTACCAGTGACCCGCTCCAGGACAGGCCGTTGTTGCGGAGCAAATCGCTCGTCACAACAAGGCTAGCTACATGAGCTTACCATCAGGGTCGGCATTGGGTCCCTACGAGATCATTGAGCTGATCGGCGCAGGGGGAATGGGGGAGGTCTATCGCGCGCGCGATGTCCGTCTCGGTCGTGGCGTCGCGGTCAAGATTATGCGCGCCAGTGCTATGGCCGACGATGAGGCCACTCGCCGGCTAGTTGCCGAGGCGCGTGTTGCTGCATCTCTCAGCCACCCTCACGTTGCCCAGATCTATGATATCGGGGAGCGCGAGGGGCTCCCCTACATCGTTATGGAGCTGGTGGAGGGTATCTCGCTTGAGACGAAGCTCGCTACCGGGCCCCTGCCCATCCCGGAAATCATCACCATTGGCCAGGCGCTCACCAGCGCGCTCGCCGAGGCGCATCGCCGGCGCGTGATTCACCGGGACATAAAGCCCGCGAATATCCTCATTACGCCTACAGGACACGTTAAGGTGCTCGACTTTGGGATCGCCAAGCTTGTCGAAACCGACGCGGCGGGCAGGAACCTGAGCGTCTCGAGTACCGGCGTGGCCGTGGGCACGGCGTCGTACATGAGCCCGGAGCAGGCGCTCGGGGAGCGCATCACACCGGCAACCGACGTCTTCTCCGCGGGAGTGGTGCTCTACCGAATGGTCTCGGGAGCGCTGCCGTTTGCCGGCACCAACGTGTTCCAGATCATCGACCGGATCCTTCATGCTGACCCGCCGCCGCTCACCCGTCCCGATCTTCCGCCGGAGTTGCGCCGAGTGATCCGCCAGGCGCTCGAAAAGAAGCCGGAGGCCCGGTACCCCGATGGGGCTGCCCTGGAGGAGGCGCTCGCAGCGGCAGTCACCAGAGATGGCTCTACTCAAGACAAAATCGGGATCGCGGTCCTGCCCTTTGAGGATCTGAGCCCTGACCGGGACAACGAGTACTTCAGCAGCGGACTAGCCGAGGAGATCACGGCAGCGCTCTCGAATATCGAATCGCTGGCCCTTGTACCGCGGCTGACAACTAGCCGCTATCTGAGTACCAGCAACGACATTCGCGCGCTCGCCGCGGACCTGAACGTGCGCTACCTGCTTCAGGGGAGCGTGCGCAAGGCGAGCGATGCGCTGCGGATCACCACGCAGCTGATCGACTCCGCCGCGAACTCAACTATCTGGGCTGAGACTTACAGGGGCACGCTCCAGAACGTGTTCGAGATACAGGAGGAAGTGTCGCGCAAGGTTGTCAGCGCCTTGATGCTCAAACTGAGCCCACGCGAGAAGGTGACGCTGGGCAAGAGGCCGACCCTCGACCCGGAGGCCTTCGACTTCTATCTCAAGGGACGGCACCATCTGGACATCGGCACGAAGCGGGACCTGGATCTGGCACTCTCGCTCTTTGACCGGGCGCTTGTGCGGGATCCACGTTACGCCGCGGCACACGCCGGTACGGCGGCAACGGCCGCCGCCTATTACGAGTACTACGATCGCACGGAGGCGTGGCTCAATCGCGCCGTCGAGAGTGCGCTCAAGGCCCTGATGTACGACGCCACGCTGAGCGAAGCCTACGCGGCGCTCGCGCTGGCATATTTCAACAAGGGTTCGGTGGACGATTCCCGCGACGCGTGCCGGCGGGCGATCGAGCTGGACCCGGAGAACTGGATAGGGTATTGGACGCTGGGGCGCATTCACTACGTCACCGGCCGGACCGAAGAGGCGATCGAGGTACTCCGGCGCGTCATCGCCCTGAAGCACGACTTCTACGTCGGCTACTTCACGCTGCGGATGGTGTGCCAGTCGATCGGCAGGGACGACATTTATCGTCCGTATCTAGGTCGCCTCATCGACGAGATTCTCCCCCGCTATCTGGAGAGGGACCCTCACGACGCTCGAGCACGGAACTGCTTCGGGGTTGAGCTTTCGATGGCCGGACGAATGGACGAGGGCCGAGCCCAGGCGGAACGAGCTCTAGCAGACGCACCAGACGATCCGATGGTTCTGTATGCGACCGCCTGCTACCAGGCAATGTTCGGCGACCGGGACTACGCACTCAAGATTCTGGAGCGGGCGATCGATGCCGGCTTTGCGAACCTGGGCTACATCGAGCACGATCCAGATCTTCGGTCGCTGCATGGGGACCCGCGATATGAGGAGCTGATGCGCGGACCGCGCTCGGCGGGTGCCCCCCTCGCACCCAAGCGGTAGGAGTCGGCAGAGAAGCTACAAGGTCCGACACCACCGAAGCTTCGAGTTGCCCCTCCTGGGCTCGCAGCCGAAGGCCGAGCCCCCAAAGAAAACGGCCGGTGCTCTCGCACCGGCCATTGCCCCTCCTGGGCTCGAACCAGGACTCTCCTGATCCAGAGTCTCAGGGCGGGGGAATCCTGGTACAGGTATATGCCCGTCGGGCAGGTGGTTGGCAGAGAGAATACCGGAAGGGCCGAAGGAGAATACCGGGAATTCTCTGGTCAAACTGGACCACATTCTGGACCACGATGCTAGCGCGCGCGCTCAGGTGTAGCAAAAGGGGCCCATTTGTGTCGCATCCGAGGCCTAGTCCCCCGGGTTGGAAGCAGCGAGCTTTTGCGTGGGGGCATGGGTCTTCGTGCGCGGAGGCCTCGGCCCTCGCCGCTCGCACTCGGGAAGGGTGAGCGACGGGCCGGTGCGCCCCGCGTCGAGCTCCGGGTCGGCGCGGGCCCGGACGGTGAGCTCCTCCAGCCTGATGGCCGCGGGGGTGAGCCGGAAGTCCTGCCATACGCGCTGGCCCTGCGACACGGCCACGCCGGTCCGCTCCGCCGGCGCGAATCCGAGCGCGCGCACTTCCAGCCGGTATGGCCCGCCGACCGCGAGGTGGTCCAACGCGTAACGGCCGCCCGAGTGGGTGATCGTCTCCCGCCGCTCGCCGGTGGCAAGGTTGGTCACCCGCACGGTAGCCTCTTCCACCGCCGCGCCCGCGGTGCTGGTCACGGTGCCCTGCACGGCCGCCCCTGTGACGCCCTGCGCCGCGAGCGGCCCAGTGGCGGACGCCGCAACACCCCACCAGAGGAGGCAGCGACAGCCGTGTGTCATCTCACTTGCCTCGCCCCGCCAACAGCCGGGCGAGCTCCACCTTGATGCGGTCGACCCCTGGCTGGAGCGCGGGTTCCGGATGCGCCTGTAGCGTGAGAAAGTGCCGGTAAGCGCTGATCGCGCCGGCGGTGTCGCCGGCGAGCGCGGCCAGGCGGCCCTCCTCGCGCAGGTAGGTCGAGAGGAATACGGGCATCAGATCGAAGCGCCGGCGCCGGACGGCGGCGAGCGCACCAGGCACGTCACCGTGCGCCTCGAGCAGGCGGGCGACGGCGAGGTTGTCGCCGTCGGTCCAGCCGGGAGGCACCTGCCGCAGGCGCTCGTTGAGCCGGCTCACGAGGAGCGCCGCGTCGGACGCGTGCTCGAGCGTGGCGAGCGAGGCCTCGAGGACGTCCGCGCAGAGCGTGCCGAACTCGGCCGTACGCGTCGAGTCCGCGACATCGCGCCCCGGCCGCACCGGGCTCCGCAGGCGAGCGATCGCGCGCCGCGTCGTGGCCAGCTCGCCGTGCGTGATGCGCCAGCGTTCCACCCAGCACATGTCCCAGAACTGGCCGGCGAGCTCGCGCGGCACGCGCGCGCGAACGCCGAGTCGCCGTCCCAGTAGAGCTCACCCGTGATTCCATGGTAGACCGACCGCGGGCTGAGCTCCTGCAGCGCGGCAACCGCCTCGGCGGGGCGCCCGGCGCTCATCGCCAGCATATAGCGGTCGAACTGCGCGCGCGACTGCTCCTGCTGCGTCGTGGCGCGCGCGGTGAGCGCGGTGACCGCGCGCTCCGCGTCGTCGAGCGGGAGTCCGTCCTCCATGCTTCGTGTGATGACGCCCTCCAGGCCATTCACGTCCCCCGCGGCGAACCGGGCGCGATTCGCCTCGATCGCCGCAGAGTCGCGGAAGACCCATGCGGCGCGCCACGCGAAGCTTCCGGGCCCGCTGTCGGCCGCGGGTACGGGCGGACTGAGGCGACGCACCGTCGCCGTGTCGCCCTCCATCGCCGCGATTTGGAAGAGGTGGACCAACGGCTCGGCGCCGGGCGCGGTGCGGGTGATCGATGAGTCGAGCGCGATCGCACGCCGGAAGGCCGTCGCGGCCAGTTGCCGGGCATGCGACATCCCGACCGCGGCGCCCCAGTGGTAGTACCGATCGCCGAGACGGAACCACGCCTCGGGTCGGTCGGGCAGCGCCCTCACCGACCGCTCGGCCGCTGCGATCATTTCGGCCATGGTGGAGAGGCCGGGATAGCGCGGCCCCAGATGCACCAGGAGCAGCGCACGATCACCCGGGCTCAGCCGGTCGCGGTAAGCCCAGGCCAGCCGTTCGCCGCGCCCGTCGTCACCCGCCGCCATCCACTCCGCGGCTTCGGCGAGTCCGAGCGCCGCCTGCGCGAAGGTCGAGTCCAGGTCGAGCGCGGCAGTGAAGCGCTGGTGCGCGGTGTCCCAGCGGCCCTGGCGCAGCGCGGTCTGCCCGTCGAGATAGGCCCGCAGCGCGGGCAGTGATAGCGTGGAGAAGCTGGTGAGTCGCTGCCGCTGCCCCGCCTCGTTCACCAGCAGCTCGGCCGCGAGGCGGCTCACGAGCGGGCCCAGGCTGTCCACCGGCCCTTCAACACTGGCACGTCCGACGGTCCGGCCGGATGGAGCCTCGAGCATCGAAGCGGTAACGACCAGATGGCTCCGGGCGCCGGCGATGGCACCATCGACCAGCCGGCCGGCTCCGAGCTGCCTCGCCACCGCAAGTGCCACCTCCGGCGCCAGGTCGTCGCCGGCGGCCGGAGCTACCCGGCGCCACGCACTCAGCACCACGCGCGGCTCCGCCG
>JACCZL010000071.1 GCA_013695975.1 Chloroflexota bacterium | reverse complement strand
CGGGACGGAGCCGATGTCGCCCCAACCACTGCGGGTCACGCTCAGCGCCGGCGTCACGGTGCCCGACGTCCGCGGCAAGACCCTGGCCGAGGCCGAGGCGGCCCTGGCCGCCGCGGGCTGGCGGGCGGCTCGCGTCGATCGCGGAATCCATCCGGGCCGGCCGCCTAACACCGTCGTCATCCAACACCCGCCCCCGGGCGAAGTCGCGAGTGAGCCGGGCGAGATGCTGCTCGCCGTCGCGGAGTAGGGTAGTGTCCCCTAGCGGCTCGCTGGGGGGCTATAGTCGCGGTATGGGGAATCGCATCCTCGCACGCCGACAACTCCTGCAGGGCAGCCTCGCCCTGGCGAGCCTCGGCCTCCAGGCGACTGAGGTCATCGAGTAGACCGGCCCTCCGGCCTCCAGCCAGTCGCCAATTCAGCCTTGACAGGGCACTCGTACCTCGTCAGCCCTCATTTGACGGGTGCGGCCAACGCGCAGGGGTCGGTCCTGGGCTATCCGCCCAGCGCCGGCCAGGACACGGCCGGCCTACTGGATGATCTCGGTGGCCTGGTTCAGGACCGACTGCGGAAAGCTCAGCCCGAGAGCCTGAGCCGTCTTCAGGTTGATGACGAGGTCGAACTTCGTCGGCAGCTCGACCGCTAGCTCGGCAGGCTTGGCTCCCTTGAGGATCCTGTCGACGTAGGTGACGGCGCGGTAGTGGATTTCCAGGAGATCCGGGCCGTACGCGGCCAGGCCCCTCGCCTCCGCGTAGAGCCGGTTCCCGTACATGGCCGGCAGCCGCCTGCCGGCCGCGAAGTACGAAGACCTGCCGCTGCTGGCTCGACATGAAGCCGCTGTGGAGCGTGAGGACCGCGTCGGGGGGCTCGCCGGCCTCTCTGGCGAGCGCCTCGGCCAGCGCCTCGGCGGTGGATGCCCGCAGGATCCGCAACTCGAGGCCGAGTGCCTGAGCCGCGATCTGGAGCTCTTCGGAGCGAGAAGCAGTACCTGATCCCAGGTCCCCCCGGAGGACCGTCACGCGGACAATGCCCGGCGAGATCTCACGCAGCAGCTCCAGCTGCTTCCCGTGGAGCTGCGGATGACCTTCGATGGTTCCGGTGACGTTGCCACCGGGTCGGTTGAAGCTCTCGATGAGGCCCGAGCCGATCGGGTCCACCCCGGCGGACAGGACGATGGGGATGGTGCCGGTGGCGTCCTTCGCCGTACGGGCCGCCACCGCGCTCGACGCCAGGATAATGTCGACGGCGAGGCCCCCTACGGGAGCCCCAAAATCCGCTTGGCGTTGCCGATGAGGAGCTTCTCGCGGACGCTGTCTTTGACGTCGAGCTGGTCGAAGTCGGCGAGCCAGCGCTCGGGGGTGATGAAAGGGTAGTCCGACCCGAACATGGCCTGGTCCTGGAGGAGGCCGGTCGCCATCTTCATGAAGCTCTCGGGGATGTAGCGGGGGAGGTAGCCGGAGAGGTCGAGGGAGACGTTGGCTTTGTGGCGCGCGATCGCCAGCATCTCCTCGTGCCAGGGCCAGCTCGGGTGGGCGGCGACGATGGTCAGCTTCGGGAAGGCGGCCGCGAGGGCGTCGAGGTGGATCGGCCGGGTGTACTCCAGACGCTCGCCGCGCCCGCCGGGCGTTCCGGCGCCGGCCGCCATCATGCCGGTATGGAAGAGGACGATCGCCCCGAGGTCGCTGGCCGCTTCCCAGAGCGGCGAGAACTGGGGATCGCTCGGCGCGAATCGCTGGCGGCCGGGGTGGAACTTTGCCCCCCGCAGCCCGAGCTCCTTGATCGACCGCTCGAGCTCGCGGATCGCCGCCTCGCCCTTCCAGGGGTCGATGCCGGCGAAGCCGAGAAACAGGTCGGGGTTTGCCCGGCAGATCCGGGCCAGCTCGTCATTCGGATACGGCTCGACGCCGGTCGTGGTCTCGCCGTCGCCGCCGAGGAGGACACCCATCAGGCCGAGGCCACGGTAGCGCGCGGCCATCGCCTCGGGCGTCTCGTCGAGAATCTTGCCACGGAAGAAGCGCTCGTAGTCGGCTTGCTCGCCGGCCCAGGCCGCCGCGAGCCGCGCGTCGCACGGGTGAACGTGGAAGTCGATCGCCTTGAGCTGCATGGGGGGAGTATAGCCGGCCTTGACGAAGGGCAAGGGGCGCGGCATAGTAGCCCCAACCCGATCGCGCGTTCCGGAGAGGGGAGCCAGTGAGCGGCGCGACTCGTAGCGGCATACGATATAACCCCGCCGTCCACCGCCGGCGCTCGATCCCGCCGCGGCGTTACGATTACGCTCGGCCGGGAGCGTATTTCGTTACCGTTTGCGCGCATCACAGGGTCTGTTGGTTTGGTACCGTCGAGGACGGTGCCGTGGCGCTCAACGACGCCGGGCGGGTCGTTGAGGCTGTGTGGGAGGGACTTGCGCGTCGCTTTCCGATGGTAGGGCTGGACGAGCTCGTCGTCATGCCGAATCACATCCACGGCATCATCACCGTAGGGGCGCGATTTATCGCGCCCTCACCCGTCACCCGCGCGGGTAGTTTAGGGCGACGGCGTTTGCGCAGACAGGCCCGGGCCTGCGCTGCTCGCCAATCGCCGCGGGGTCGGGGCGACCATGACGACCTCGGGTAAGCGCCAGGGGCACCTGTTCCGCAAGTACGTCGTCATCTTCGTGACGCTGGTGAGTGGGGCGTTGCTCACGAGCGGGCTGCTCGAGATCTACTTCTCATATGGGGAGAATCGAACGGCGCAGGGGCGGATCCAGCGGGAGAAGGCGGCCGCCGCGGCGGCGCGGATCGAGCAGTTCATCAACGAGATCGAGCGCCAGGTCGGCGCGGCCGTCCAGGTCCCGCCAGCCGGCGGGGCGCTGCCGCCGGACCAGCGGCGTAATGACTATCTGCGGCTCCTGCGGCAGGCGCCGGCCGTCACCGAGGTGGGCTACCTCGACGGCTCGGGGAAGGAGGAGGTGCGGGTCTCGCGGCTGGCGATGAACGTGGTCGGCAGTGGGGCCGACTTTGCCGGCGACCAGAAGTTCCTGGCTCCGCAGGCGGGACGGACCTACTTTGGGCCGGTTTACTTCCGCAACGAGTCGGAGCCATATATGACGATCGCCGTGGCGGAGGGTGGGCCGACGGCGCGCTCGGGTCCGCGGGGGGTGACCGTCGCCGAGGTCAACCTCAAGCTGATCTGGGACGTCGTCTCGCGAATCGGGATCGGCCAGACCGGCTACGCCTACGTCGCCGACGCGAGCGGCCAGCTCGTCGCCCATCCCGACATCAGCCTGGTGCTGCAGAAAACCGATCTCTCGGGGTTGCCGCAAGTCCAGGCCGCGAGAAGCGCATCGCCGGCCACGGAGGCCACGCGGGAGGAGGCCCAGATCGCCCGCGACCCCCAGGGACGCCAGGTCCTCAGCGCCTACGAGGGGATCGACCCGCCGGGCTGGTCGGTCTTCGTCGACCAGCCGCTCGAGGAGGCGTTTCAGCCGCTGTACGCCTCGCTGCTACGGACCCTGCTGCTCCTGCTGGCGGGGCTCGGGATCTCGCTGCTGGCGAGCCTGTTCCTGGCCCGGCGGATGGTGACTCCGATCCACTCGCTCCAGCAGGGGGCCGCCCGGATCGGGGCGGGGGCACTGGACCAGCGGATCGAGGTCCGGACCGGCGACGAGCTGGAGGCACTGGCCGAGGAGTTCAACCGGATGACGGCCCAGCTCCGCGAGTCCTACGCCAACCTGGAGCAGAAGGTCGACGCGCGGACCCGTGAGCTGGCCGAGGCGCTCGAGCAGCAGACCGCGACCGGCGAGATTCTGCGGGTGATCGCCAGCTCGCCAACCGACGTCCAGCCGGTCCTCGACGCCGTCGCCGAGAACGCCGCGCGGGTCTGCGGCGCGAACGATGCCGTCATTTATCGCATTGACGGTGACACGCTGCGGTTCGCGGCCGGGTATGGACCAATGTCAAAACTGCCCATTGCCGAGGGGATACCGGTGAACCGTGGCTCGGTGGCTGGCCGGGCTGTGGTTGATCGGCAGACCGTCCACGTCCACGACCTCGCGGCGGAGTCCGAAGCAGAGTTTCCCCTGGCCAAGATCTTCGTGAAACGATTCGGCACTCGGACCGTCGCTAGCACGCCGTTACTGCGCGAGGGCACGTCGGTGGGAGCTATCGTGACTCGCCGGTTGCAGGTCGATCCGTTCACCGACAAGCAGATCGAACTGCTCAGAACCTTCGCCGACCAGGCGGTGATCGCGATCGAGAACGTCCGTCTGTTCCAGGAGATCGAGGAGAAGAGCCGCCAGCTCGAGGTGGCCAGCCGCCACAAGTCGGAGTTCCTGGCCAACATGTCGCACGAGCTGCGGACGCCGCTCAACGCCGTGATCGGCTTCTCCGAGGTGCTGCTCGAGCGGATGTTCGGCGAGCTGAACGACAAGCAGGAGGAGTATCTCCGCGACATCCTGACCTCGGGCCAGCACCTGCTCTCCTTGATCAACGACATTCTCGACCTCTCGAAGGTCGAGGCCGGGCGGATGGAGCTCGATCTGGGCTCCTTCTCGCTGCCGGAGGCCCTCGAGAATGGGCTGACGATGGTCAAGGAGCGGGCCGGACGCCACGGAATCCTGGTGAACCTGGACGTTCATCCGGACGTGGGGGTGATCCAGGCCGACGAGCGGAAGGTCAAGCAGGTAGTCTTCAACCTGCTGTCGAATGCCGTCAAGTTCACGCCGGACGGGGGTCGGGTCGACCTGTCGGCGCTGCGGGTCGACGGGGAGGTGCAGGTGGCGGTCCGCGACACCGGGATCGGGATCGCGCCGGAGGACCGAGAGCGGATCTTCGAGGAGTTCCGCCAGGCGGAGCACGGCTCAGTCAAGCAGCACGAGGGGACCGGGTTGGGGCTGGCGCTGTCGAAAAAGTTCGTCGAGCTGCACGGTGGGCGACTCTGGGTCGAGAGCGAGGTCGGGGTCGGGAGCACGTTCACGCTAGCCCTGCCAGTTCCGCTCGCCCGCGAAGCCGATGGGGGCGAGGGCGGGTCCTCCGGCGATGCTCCCACCCCTACGCTGAGGATAGGCCGATGGCTGGCGAGCTGATCCTGATCGTCGAAGACAACGAGAAGAACCTGAAGCTGGCGCGGGACATCCTCCAGTTCAAGGGCTATCGGACGCTGGAGGCCGGGACCGCCGAGGGGGGGATCGAGCTGGCCGGCGAGCACCTGCCGAGCCTGATCCTGATGGACATCCAGCTTCCTGGCATGGACGGGGTGACGGCCCTCGGGCGACTCAAGGCGGAGCCGAGCACTGCCGCCATCCCGGTCGTCGCCCTGACGGCCTTTGCGATGAAGGACGATCGGGAGCGCTTCCTCGGGGCCGGCTTCGACGGTTACCTGGTCAAGCCGATCGACGTGCGGGCCTTCCCCGAGCAGATCCGCCAATACCTCGACGGTGGGGGCGAGGGGACGGCCCGATGAGTGTCCAACCCTCGGCGCCGAGCTCCCCACCCGCGCCAAAGATCCTGATCGTCGACGACACGCCGCTCAACATCAGGCTGCTCGAGGCCGTGCTGGTGCCGCGCGGCTACACCGTCGTGCCGGCGACCTCCGGGCCCCAGGCGCTCGAGCTGGTGGCCCAGGACCCCCCGGACCTGATCCTGCTCGACATCCTGATGCCGGGGATGGACGGCCACGAGGTTTGCCGCCGGCTGCGGGATGACCCGGCCACGCGGCTGCTGCCGGTCGTGATGATTACGGCCAGTGGCGACCAGGAGAAGCTCAAGGCGATCGAGGCTGGGGCCGACGACTTCATCCCCAAGCCGTTCAACCAGGCCGAGCTGCTGGCCCGCGTCAAGTCGCTTCTGCGGATCAAGGCGTACCACGACACGATCGAGGCCCAGGCCGCCGAGCTGGCCGAGTGGGCCCACACCCTCGAGGCGCGGGTCCACGAGCAGGTCGCGGAGCTGGAGCGAGTCGGGCGGCTGCGGCGGTATCTGTCGCCCCAGCTCGCCGAGCTGGTCGTCTCCTCCGGCGACGAGACCCTGCTCCAGAATCACCGTCGCCAGATCGCCGTCGTCTTCTGCGACCTGCGCGGCTTCACGGGCTTTGCCGAGACGGCCGAGCCCGAGGAGGTGATGGGCGTGCTCGACGAATACCATCGGGCGATGGGCCCGCTCGTCTCCCGCTTCGAGGGGACGGTCGGCCACTTCGCCGGGGACGGGCTGATGGTCTTCTTCAATGACCCGCTGCCCTGCCCCGATCCTGCCGAGCGGGCAGTCCGGATGGCGCTGGCGATGCGCGAATGTATGGACGAGCTGTCGACGGCCTGGCGCAAGCGCGGCCACGAGCTGGGCTTCGGGGTCGGCATCTCGCTCGGCTACGCCACCCTCGGCCAGATCGGCTTCGAGGGCCGCTACGACTACGGGGCGATCGGGTCGGTCGTGAACCTGGCCGCCCGCCTGTGCGACGAGGCGCGGACTGGGCAGGTCCTGGTCAGTCAGCGGGTCTACGCGATGATCGAGGAGCTGGTCGAGACCGAGCCGTTGTCCGACTTCACCCTGAAGGGCTTCGTCAAGCCGGTCCCGGCCTGGAACGTGATCGGGCTACCGGCGCCTCACTCCGGTTAGGGCGGCCCGCTCCTCGGAGCGGGCGGAGGAAGGTGTTTCTTCATTGAATCGCCGGGATGGTCCCGGCGAGGCGCGGCTCATGCTCCCAGTCGGAGCCCAGGCAGATGTCGAGGCCAACCGTCTCGCCGCGGTCCAGGCCAGCCACCCTGAGGATCTGGCTCCCGTCGTGTCGCACCTGATAGCCCCGGAGCGCGAATGTCAAGCCTCCGGGGTACGGGGCATCGTCGGGCACCAGCTCTGGCAGTCTGCTGGCCGGTGCCGGCTCGTCCCAGTGAGGAGGCTGGCCGCCGTGTGTCACGTCGAGCTACCCCGTCCTGACTCGCGAGTGCCGTCTCGTGCTACGACGTTGCAAGCAGCTCGGTCCAACTACCTACGAGGTGCAGTCGTTGGCCGAGCTGTTCGAGTCGCTCCGGCTCGCCGATCGCCGCGAGCACTGCCAGCGTCGCGGCATCCGGTTGTCCAAGGCGCGGCGCCCCGAACAGCAGCAGCATCCGCCGGGCTTCCTCGGCCCGGCCCCGGGCCTCACCCCGGGCCTCACCCCGGGCCTCACCCTCGGCTCGGCCCTCGTCCAGGATCATCTGGTAGGTGGATGAGTCGCGCATCGTCCGTACCCCCGGCATCAGTGCTCGGGCCAGCTCCCGCGGCAGGCGCAAGCCCAGCAAGGTGAAGGTCACGATCTTCAGGGCCGTCGCCTCGGCCGGTGCCGCCTCCCGGTCGAGCCGTTCCTCCAGTTGTCGTAGCAGATCGGGCAGGGCCTCCGTCTCCACGTCGGCCAGGGGCGCCAGCGGCAGCGTGCCCAACGGGCCGTCCAGCAACGCCTCGGCCGATTGCCGCCAGAGCCGCGTCACCCGGTAGCGGAAGACGAACTCGGGCTCCTCCCCCGGCAAGCCCACCGTGTGCATCCCGCCCAGCGCCGGCCCGTCCGCGCCGGGGCGGAGCAGCACCAGCAGGCTCCGGGCTGGCAGCCCGTGCCGACCGTACAGCAAGAGATTGTACTCCGCCAGCCGCTGGCCCATCGTCGCGTCATAGGTCGACTGAAACTCGAGATGGGCGAGCCAGGGGGCGGCTTCGTCGACGCGGATGACCTTGTCGGCCAGTGGGTTGACGGTCGCCAGGTCGGCATCCAGCAGATGAAGGCTGGCCGAGGTGGGCAGGCCGAGGCGGTCCAGCCAATCCCGCGGATAGGTCTGGACCAGGTACTTGGTGGTGGTGTCGAACGGTCCGGGCGCGAGGACCAGAGCGTAGCAGATCGGGCTGGCCCGGGCCGCGCACGGTCGAATGGCGCAGGCGCGCAGCGCCGATCGGAGGCTTGGGGCGGCTGTGAGGTACGTCGCGTCGGTATGGCGACCCGGCCGGGTTGGGTAGAATCTCTCCGAAGTGACCACATGGCGCGCGGCCGGGCGCGACCCGAGGGGGTGGAGCATGGCGGTCCAACTGGCGCACTATCGGTTCACGCGGGCGGAGTACCATCGCATGGTCGAGGCCGGCATCCTCACCGAGGACTCGCCGGTCGAGCTGATCGAGGGGGAAATTCTCGAAATGAGCCCGATCGGGCGCCGGCACAGGGCGGGTGTCGACCGTCTCACCGAAATCTTCGTCCCGGCCGTGCAAGGTGTCGCGATCGTCCGCGTGCAGAGCTCGATCGTGCTCGGCGAGCGCAGCGAGCC